>JAKFVB010000021.1:0-2168 GCA_021732405.1 Methylotenera sp. | reverse complement strand
CTTTTCTACAACATCAATTAAGGTTTGGTGGAGGATAACGGGATCGAACCGTTGACCCCCTGCTTGCAAAGCAGGTGCTCTCCCAGCTGAGCTAATCCCCCTATAAGAGAATCTGGTGGGTCTGGATGGACTCGAACCATCGACCCCCGCCTTATCAAGACGGTGCTCTAACCAGCTGAGCTACAGACCCATTTAAGGTAACAGTAGCTACGCTATTGTTATGTTGGCCAATCTTTTTTGATGTTGCTTACTATTTAAACGACTGATAAGTGTGAATGTTTGCAACCAAGGTTTGTTCTCTAGAAAGGAGGTGATCCAGCCGCACCTTCCGATACGGCTACCTTGTTACGACTTCACCCCAGTCATGAATACTACCGTGGTAAGCGCCCCCCTTACGGTTAGACTACCTACTTCTGGTAAAACCCACTCCCATGGTGTGACGGGCGGTGTGTACAAGGCCCGGGAACGTATTCACCGCGACATGCTGATCCGCGATTACTAGCGATTCCGACTTCATGCAGGCGAGTTGCAGCCTGCAATCCGGACTACGATCGGCTTTCTGGGATTAGCTCCCCCTCGCGGGTTGGCGACCCTCTGTACCGACCATTGTATTACGTGTGAAGCCCTGGCCATAAGGGCCATGAGGACTTGACGTCATCCCCACCTTCCTCCGATTTGTCATCGGCAGTCCCAATAAAGTGCCCAACTAAATGATGGCAATTATTGGCAAGGGTTGCGCTCGTTGCGGGACTTAACCCAACATCTCACGACACGAGCTGACGACAGCCATGCAGCACCTGTGTTACCGTTCTCTTTCGAGCACTAAACCATCTCTGGTAAATTCGGTACATGTCAAGGCCAGGTAAGGTTTTTCGCGTTGCATCGAATTAATCCACATAATCCACCGCTTGTGCGGGCCCCCGTCAATTCATTTGAGTTTTAATCTTGCGATCGTACTCCCCAGGCGGTCTACTTCACGCGTTAGCTGCGTTACTCATGGATTTTACTCCACCAACAACTAGTAGACATCGTTTAGGGCGTGGACTACCAGGGTATCTAATCCTGTTTGCTCCCCACGCTTTCGTGCATGAGCGTCAATATTATCCCAGGGGGCTGCCTTCGCCATTGGTATTCCTCCACATCTCTACGCATTTCACTGCTACACGTGGAATTCTACCCCCCTCTGACATATTCTAGTCTTGTAGTTTCAAACGCAGTTCCCAAGTTGAGCTCGGGGATTTCACATCTGACTTACAAAACCGCCTGCGCACGCTTTACGCCCAGTAATTCCGATTAACGCTCGCACCCTACGTATTACCGCGGCTGCTGGCACGTAGTTAGCCGGTGCTTCTTATCAAGGTACCGTCATAATCACTCTATGTTAGAGAGTAATCTTTCTTCCCTTGCGAAAGAGCTTTACAACCCGAAGGCCTTCTTCACTCACGCGGAATGGCTGGATCAGGCTTGCGCCCATTGTCCAAAATTCCCCACTGCTGCCTCCCGTAGGAGTCTGGACCGTGTCTCAGTTCCAGTGTGGCTGGTCGTCCTCTCAGACCAGCTACTGATCGTCGCCTTGGTGGGCCTTTACCCCACCAACTAGCTAATCAGATATCGGCCGCTCCATTAACGCCAGGCCCGAAGGTCCCTAGCTTTCCCCCGTAGGGCGTATGCGGTATTAGCCAACCTTTCGATTAGTTATCCCCCATTATTGGATACGTTCCGATATATTACTCACCCGTTCGCCACTCGCCACCAGACCGAAGTCCGTGCTGCCGTTCGACTTGCATGTGTAAAGCATTCCGCCAGCGTTCAATCTGAGCCATGATCAAACTCTTCAGTTTAATGTATGACTATTACTTTTTCCTCTTGCGAGGTGGTATTCGCTTTTTGCTTTGCATCTCAATCATGTCTTAGAGAAATTCTAAGTATGTGTTGAGCTGTTTTTCTCAAATTCATTGTCAAGGTTTGTGTACTGCTTATCTATTACTAAATAAGCCTTATTACATACTTGTCATAAATTTAAGTGTAAGCATTTGTTATCTTGAGTATCAACTTAAACCAAACAACAAAACATTCAAGGCCGAAACCTTGCATTCGTTGCGTCTAAGTCAATTTGTCTTGACCACAAACACCCACACTTATCAGTCGTTCAGTTTGTTAAAGAGCTT
>JAKFVB010000036.1 GCA_021732405.1 Methylotenera sp. | reverse complement strand
ACCCCTCAGCTGTACCAGTTCCAGCTGCATTACCATTAATGGCATCAGCTTTAGGTATATTTGGTATTGCGCGTCGTCGCAATAAGTCAAAATTAGCCTAATCTGGCCTGTTATGTATTAACCAGCTTCGGCTGGTTTTTTATTGCCTAAAACTTATGTATATTTAGCTAGAGCTTGAGACTCATAATCCGTTTATCGTGGGTTCGACCCCCGCACTCCCTACCAATATCCATGAGGCTGCCAGTGATAGTGGCCGTTTTTATTTTGTCTAATATTGTTCTAATTTCGAAGATTTTTAACGCTTAACTTCCAATTTTTCTCGTGTTGGAAACAACAGGTTGATTGAGTCTTGATTTGATATAAATCTCAGTGGTTGTTACAGATTCATGTCCAGCCAATGCCTGAATATATTCTAATGTAATGCCCGATTGATACATATCCGTTGCACCTTTAACTAAGGCTACCTAATTTACTTTCCTGGGCATCGAAACCAGAGGTGGCTCGCATGTGCGTTACCGTATCACCGAAGTGGCTCTGGTAAAAACTGAGCAAGGTGATGTCATCGCAAAGTGGGAAAAATTAATGTGACTCGGCACATAATGAAAACATACGAACAATACACAACGTCAGTTCAAAACCAACACTGAGGAGAATTATGATGTGGACCACACAAGCAGCTTCAGAAATGCGTTTTGGCTTTGAAGTAACCATGTGCATAATGAACAAATAGATAGTCATTTGCTGACCATCTTTAAAAAAGCCTCTAAAATGCGAGGCTTTTTTATTTGAACTCTCACCTGAATTACCTAAATAGTCTTATCTAAGCCCTCCTGTCACATGTAAAGTTTCACCCGTCACATAAGCTGCATCATCAGAGGCTAAAAACGCAACTACTGAAGCAATTTCTTCCACTGTACCAATACGACCCATTGGTGTAACTGATTCAATCCAAGTGCGCATGTCGCCCTCATGCATTCCTGCAGCTGTTACTCCTTCTGTTGCAATCATGCCTGGGTTCACAGAGTTCACACGAATTTTATTGGCAGCCAACTCTTTAGATAACACCATAGTAATTGCATCCACTGCGCCTTTTGTTGCGGTGTAAACAGCGCTGTTGGGTGGGGTAATGGTAGAAACGCCCGAGCTGATGTTTACAATACTACCGCCTTTATCGCTAAATACTCTTACAGCTTCTTGAGATGTAAGCAGCAAGCCTAATACGTTCAAATTGAACTGCTTGTGAAAATGCTCAGGAGTAATACTGTCTAGTGGTGCAAACTCATATACACCTGCATTATTAATAAGAATATCAATGGCACCAAATGCTTGTTTGGTTGCTTCTATAACCCCTTTAATACTGAGTGGTTCGGAAAGATTGCCATGAACGGCAACAGCTTTACCTCCCTTATTAACAATTTCAGCTACTACTCTGTCAGCACCATCTTTGCTTGAACTATAATTTACTGCAACTAGCGCCCCTTCAGCAGCCAAACGCAGTGCAATTGCCGCGCCAATACCTTTGGACGCACCAGTCACTAAAGCCACTTTTCCCAATAATCTTTGATTCACTTTCATCTCCACTCGTAAATTGTTAATCATAAATTTAAATGATGAAGCATCATTCAATAGTTCAATATAATTGAACTATTGAACTAAGTCAATACTTACTGTACAATTAATTTTATGGTTCAATTTGTTCACCCATCTATAGAAGATATTACGCTCACTGGGGTACTTAGCGCGTTGGCTGACCCTATGCGCTTGCGCATTGTTGTTAGTATGACCGAGAAAAATGATTGCATGTCCTGTTCTGAAGCTGCTCCTTGCTCCTCCATGGCTAAGTCAACACTTTCACATCACTTTCGTATTTTGCGTGAGGCTGGGATTATTCGAACAGTGAAGGTTGGCGTAGAAAATCGAAATGTTTTGCGTAGTGAAGATATCAACAATCGATTCCCCGGCCTGCTAAATGAAATATTGAAATATGCCAATTAAAATTATTTCTCTTATGTACATAAAAGTTAATTTAAAAGACTTTAGTTAAATATCAAATACCAAAATTAGATTTGATCTTCTTAATTAATTTTATTGATTAATGCATTAACCTTACAAAATAATTTACTTTTAGGGCAAACATGGGTTCCTCTAATTTTCTGATTCAAACAGCCATCTATCTTTCGTCAGCCTTATTTTTAGTACCTTTATTTAAGAGATTAGGTTTAGGGTCAGTTTTAGGTTATTTGCTCGCAGGAATATTGATAGGCCCTTATGCGTTAAAGTTAATTCCAGACCCTGAGCAAGTACTGCATTTTTCTGAGTTTGGCGTTGTTTTAATGCTCTTCTTAGTTGGCTTGGAGCTCGAATCCCAAAAGGTTTGGGAATTGCGTAAAACTCTATTTGGTCTAGGTGGGCTACAAGTTTTAATGACGATTGGTTTGGTTACCTTTGCTACACACCTTATGAATTTTACCTGGCCAGTCGCAATCGTCATTGGCATGGGTATATCTATGTCTTCTACCGCAATTGGATTAACTGCACTGATAGAAAAAAAACTGTTGAGCACTCCTGGAGGTCAAGCTTCTTTTGCCACACTACTTTTCCAAGATTTATCTGTTATTCCACTTTTTATGATATTGGCGCTGATTGCTCCAAACACGCAAGAATCAGGTTTTGATTTATCGGCAGTTGCCAAGGCAATTGGCGTTATCGTTGCAATTATCATTGCCAGTAGAACATTATTACGTCCTATCATGAGAATGGTAGCGCAAACGGAAATTCGTGAGATTTTTGTTGCCTTTTCATTGTTGCTCGTCATAAGTGTTTCGCTAGCCATGCAGTCTGTTGGCCTTTCTATGGCGCTTGGTACTTTTCTTGCGGGTGTACTGTTAGCAGATTCAGAATATCGTTATGAACTCAGGTTAGATATTGAGCCTATCAAAGGTTTGCTCTTAGGTCTGTTCTTTATTGCAGTCGGTATGTCTGTCGATTTAAAGTTGATCGCTAATTCACCATTGATGATTTTTGGTTTCGCTTTTCTGATTGTTATAACCAAGATTGCCATCTTGATGGGTCTTGGTCATTTGTTTAAATACTCTTTTAGAGATAAGTTATTATTTGGAGTCGCACTCTCTCAAGTTGGTGAGTTTGCCTTTGTAATTTTCGGATTGGCATTAACGCAAAATACTATACCGCGTGAAACTTATAATATTCTGAATGCAATAGTTGCGGTGTCTATGCTTACAACACCAATACTGTTATTACTTTATAACCGTTTTTTGAAATTGCAGTTTGAAGAACAGCCAAGAGATCAAATTACCGAAAATAATGCTGTAATCATTGCTGGATTTGGGCGTTTTGGTCAAATTGTTGGTCGAGTGTTGATGGCTAGGGGTATCACAGCAACATTAATAGATAATGATCCTAACCAAATCGACTTGATGCGTAAATTTGGTTGGCGTTGTTATTATGGCGATGCATCTAGATTAGATATATTGGAAGAAGCGGGCATTTCTAAAGCCAAACTTTTGGTTATTTCCTTAAATGATCCAATTGCAACATTAAATATTGGTAAGTTAGTTAAGGAGCGAAGGCCTCACCTTGCAGTAGTTGTAAGAGCACGTAGCAGGACCGATGCTTTTGATTTACGTGATATTGGTTTAAATCCGATACGAGAAACTTTTTACTCCGCACTAGTAGCCGCTAAGCAAGCTTTATTGTCTATCGGAGAATCAGAAAGTATTGCCGAAAAAGTGATTAAACATTTTGAGCATCACGATTCAGATCAACTTGAAGCAACTAGAACCATCAGACATGATATGAATGCTGTGAGAAATATGGCTGAAAAAGGTCGTCAAGATTTAAAAGATTTACTCATATTTGAGCAAGAAAATATGGCTAGAAAAGAATAATAATTTTTTTATTGGCATATTAAGACAGTTGATTTCAGTATTATTTTTAAATTTAAAATCATGAATATTGAGATACGATTATCTCAATAATTACCATTAAGAGTGTTAAAAATGAGCAAGCCTTTGTGTATTATCCTTGGGTATGGACTTGGAGTTGGGCAACGAATAGCAATGGCATACGGAAAGGCGCTTCAGAATTGGTTTGATAGCGCGTAATCCCTCTAAACTCTCTGATTCGCTGTTGCAATTAAAACAGAATGAAATTGAAGTTAATTTAGTTGAAGCGGCTGCTGGAATCGAGTTAGCTGTTGCGTCAGCAGTTGATGAGTTTTCGAGTAAGAAAGAAGTAGAAGTTTTAATTTATACGCAGTTGCGCCAACTTATTGCAAACCCTCTAAATTGGAACCATCAAAATTATCAAGTGATTCTCAAGTGAATGTAGTGCAAGCACTTGTAGCTAGTCAAACTGTATTACCATGGTATCAATAATGGGTGAAGTCTCCCCTGATACGAAATTCAATCTTACTGATATAGGGCTAGAATTTTTAGATATGTATAACTGCAAACCTGAGCAATATTTACGAGAATTAGTGAGTGATGGCGAGTAAATATATAATAAAAACAGTATGTTATAGCAACTTTTAATCCGTTTTATTGTGGGTTCGATCCCCATACGCACTGCCAAATACATGTTTTAACTTACGCTAGAACATAAAAAAACCGGCCTGAGTGCGGGTTTTTTATTGCATATCAGTCTTCTCATTTAATTAATCAGTGATTAATGCTATTTAGATTGAATCTGAGCGCTTAATTTGAGAGTATCATTTCAGCATGATAACAATCAGTGATCGCATAAAGTTAAATTTTAAATGGCATGGCGCAGCTTTCATAACAGCCGTTTTGGTTTTTATATTATTGCATTTTTTAATAGAATCACAACATCAAAAATATAAAGCAGAAGAAGCGTTAAAGACATCTATTTACGCTAATCTTTTGTGGACTAAAGTTGATCGCGAATTAAATTCGTTGTTATTTATTTCAAACGGCTTAGCCAGTTATATCACTGTTTATCAAGCTGAGTTGAATCCAGACAAGCTTAAACTCATTCTTAAAGACTTGTGGCAGCACTCGATGAACGTACGCAATTTAGGTATTGCCGTTGGATATGAGTTAACTTATGTTTACCCTGAAACCAATAATAGAGCAGTGATTGGTAAGGATTTTCGCAATATTCCAGACCAGTGGCCCAAAGTGAAGCAAGCCATTGATACTAGGCAGGGGGTATTGGATGGCCCTGTAGAGTTAATTCAGGGTGGGCAAGGTATTATTTATCGGTACCCCATCTTTATTGATGGCGAATACTGGGGCATCGTATCTACTGTGATTGATACCGATAGGTTCTTAAAAGCAGCCTTTAAAAATACGCCCAATAAACATGAGTTTGCTATTCGGACTGCGGACACTGGGAAAGTATTTTTTGGTGATGCTAAGCTGTTTGCAGATAATAGTACTTATAAACAAACTAGCATGGTGCCAAATGGCAAGTGGGAGTGGGCGATTAAAAACCATACACCATCTTTTACAAATCAAATTGTTACTTATCAAATAATCAGCATCATTGTTAGTTTGATATCTGGATTTTTAGCCTATTACTTATACAAAGACCGTTACCGACTTTCAGAAGACGCCATGCTAGACAGCCTGACGAACTTACCCAATAGAAGGCTGTTAAAAGATCGGATGGAAATAGCATTTAATACTGCTAAACGCTTTCAAAAAATGATGGCGATGATGGCAATTGATATCGACTACTTTAAACATATCAATGATAGTTACGGACATGATTTTGGTGACGAGGTGCTTAAGGCGGTGGCTTTATCAATTAAATCTGCCTTAAGAGATACCGACACAGTTAGCCGTGTGGGAGGAGATGAGTTTATTGTGATATTAACCGAGGTGAGTTCTCTGCAAAACATTACGGCAATCGCTACTAAACTTAAATCAGAATTCGCAGCGCCGATTGCGATATTAGAAAAAGAAATAACTGTTCACCTGAGTATGGGCATTTCTATTTACACGCCCGATAAAGCGGCTACTTTAAAGCAGATTGCAAAAGAGGCTAATATTGCTTTGTATCAATCCAAAGCGAAAGGCAGAAACACTTTTACAATTTTTGAAGAAACGTAAATCTTGCTCATTGCCGATTAGTTAACGGTATTTTGTCGTTGATATTCTTTTCTTTTCATTTCAACGTAATCGTTGCGTTCGACTTCATGTAGCTGTTGAGCATATTCTTCGGTGCTGTTAAACCATTTTTCTAGTCTTTTTTCTAATTGTTTATCTGCGGGCTGGTTTAAATTAGCAAGGTAAGCGTCTATGGTTAAATAGTAGCGCATGGTGTTGCGCTCTACCACGCCACGCACGCCTTGAATATAATCGGGCTGGCCGTTGCTTAGAGTATCGTTTACGGTGAATCCTACTTTATCTTTACCAATGGTCGCCAAATAGCCTTTCATGGCTATGCGGCCCGTTAAGCCAAATGAATAGGCGTAAGTAAAGTGCAAAAAGGTTTGATTACTATTAAGCGGTGTCGCTTCTATCCAAATACGGTAATCGCTAGTGCCTAATGGGCCTTCTGCTGCATTAAGCTCTGTAGAAAAATAATTGTCCGCTTTGCTAATTTCTTGATAGTTAAATGCAGCTTTGTAGGTTTCTGCTAAGGTTTGATCATGTTTCTTGCCTAAATTTAAATGCATCACAGTGCCTGCCTTACTCGTTTCAGCGCGGCAATATTTGATGTTGATATGCAAAATAAGCGCATCGCACCAATGCGCGGGCTGGTTTAGTGCGTTATTAACGGTAGCAAATGGATAATCCAGCACCGCGTAAATTTCCCCTTTTAGCTGTTCTGGCGTTTCGCTAGAGTTAAGCGTGATTGGGCGATTAAATTGATTATTAGCTAAACGTTTGCTTAATATTTTATGCTGGCTAAGCAAGGCAGCGGCATAGTTGTCTGCGTTAGGCTTTTCAACATTAACGGCCCAAGCATTAAAATTGGCGGTAAATAATAAAAATAAAATACTGAAAGTGAATACCAAATTGGCATTCACTTTTGACTGTTTAAAAAGACGCATTAAATTCCTCTTGAAAAACGGGTTAAGTCAACTTTAATCAGGCAACATTTATAAAAAGCGTGCCCACAGGCGCGCAGCGCGTTCTTTAATGCGCGATGTAAGAGGGCGATTCCGCCAATCTTCTAAGGTGATTTGTTGAGAAACAGTTAAATCTTCATAAAACATGTTCTGCATTTGATCACCAAAATCTTGCCCCAACATCACTGCGTTAATTTCTTGGTTATTCACAAAGCTGCGCCAATCTAAATTGGTAGAGCCAATAGTTGACCAAACGCCATCAATTAATGCGGTTTTAGCGTGCAAAATCGCTACCTCATGTTCATAGATTTCTACGCCAGCTTCTAACAGCTCGTTGTAATAAGAGCGTGACGCGTAAAATACCAAATCTGAGTCTGTTTTTTCGGGCAGCAATAATTTAACCGATACGCCACGGTTTACTGCATCTTTTAATGTAGACAGCAATTGCGGGTCTGGCACAAAATACGCATTGGTTAAATACACTTGCGTTTCTGCACTATTAATTGCCGATATCAAGGTTGCGTAAATCTGGCTGTAAGGCTCATCTGGCGTGCTGCCAATGGCGCGCACCACTTCATTGCCTTGATTAGTCAACGCTGGCAGATAATCTTTTGCGGCTAAAGCGTCACCTTTTTGTTGTTGCCAAGTTTCAATAAACAGTTTTTGAAACTCAGCAACCACTGGCCCTGCTAGTTTTAAGTGCGTATCGCGCCAAGGAATACCAGCAAGCTCAGATTGATTGGCATCAGTTTTGGCAGGCTTTTTTTGCGACTTACTATTTGAGCTGCCAAATGAGCCTTTTGAGTACACGCTACTAATATTAATACCGCCAACAAATGCAGTTTTTCCGTCAACAATCAGTAGCTTGCGATGATCTCGCTCATTAGGGCTCCAATCTTTGCGCGCGTTTGCAGGGTTAATCGGATTAAATTCCAGTACATTAATACCGCTTTCTTTTAAGCTGGCAAAAAATTCTTTTGGTGTGGAAATTGAACCCACACTGTCATAAATCAAATTGACTTGCACGCCGCTGCGTTGTTTTGCCATTAGCCGCATTGCAAACTCATGGCCGATTTCATCATCTTCAAAAATAAAAGTTTCCATATTGATATGGTCTTTTGCGTTATCTATAGCGCTTAGCATGGCGGCATAAGTGCTAGGGCCATCGATTAATAAATCTACTTTGTTGCCAACAATTAGTGGGCTACCAACTACCTCGCCGATTAAGGCTAAATGCTTATCAAAAATACTGGTTTCAACGCCGTCTTTTTTAATTTTGGCTAAAACTTTTTTACTTTGCTGCGCACTTAATGGGCCACGTGCGTTTTCAAGTGTTGGCGGTTTGGCAGATTGCATGGCCATATCGGGCACCATAATCGGGATAGACGAACAGGCCGACAAAGCCATTAAACTGAATGTGATGACAAGTTTATTTAAATGCATAATATTCATTCGATTTTTAATTCGTGTTGTACGGCAGATTTGCATATAAACCTAAAATTAAAGCAGCAAGTAGCCAATAGTAAATGAAAATAATAGGCACCAACGATAATACTTTTAAATTAATAAAAACTAAGTACGCCAGCGCACAGAGATATTTCGACTAGAAGCGGATTACGCAAGCGTCATCATTAAGACATTAAAAATAGGTATAAATAGTATCTTGTGTGCGCTACCGAACGGATAAAAGTTTTCAAACATTCTAATCTCTGATTTAGAAATGACAGCCTTACATAACCATCTAATTTAATTGAATTAAAAAGGAGTAGCGATGAGCTGGGAACAAATTGAAGGTAATTGGGAGTTATTTAAAAGCGTTATCAAGCACGATTGGGGTAAGCTAACCGATGCGCATTTAGATGAAATTGCAGGTAGACGCAGTTATTTAGTACGCAAAATTCAGTTTATTTATGGGTTAAGTCAGGCTCAAGTAGATGCGCAATTGACTGAATGGCAAGAAAACCAAATTAATATTGATGGCCACTTTTATCAATCGAAACCATTTTTACTCAGTGAACATATGGGTAAATAAAAGTAATATCTGCGCGGACAAATCTAGTCTTGCAGATATTAGCTAACATTGGTTTTTAAATAAGTTGCCGCAAACGCCGTGGCTATCAATGCAGGGCTAAAAAAATAGCCCTGACCTTCTATACAATGACGGCTTTTTAAAAAATCCAGTTGCATTTTATTTTCAATGCCTTCAGCAATCACCCTTAATTTAAGGCTGTTTCCCATGCTAATAATGGCGCTCACAATCACGCCCTCATCAGAGGCTGACGCAATTTGATGTACAAAAGACTGATCAATTTTAAGCACATCAATTGGAAACTGTTGCAAATAACTTAGGCTTGAATAGCCTGTTCCAAAATCATCAACCGTTAATTGAATGCCAATTTGCTTTAATTGATGCAAGATTGCAGTGCTGGATTGTGCGTCGCGCATGAGTACGCTTTCGGTAATTTCTAGCTCTAAGTGAGATGAGGGCAATTGCGACTCAATTAAAATCGCGCGCACATTTTCTACAAAGTCTTTATGCAAGAACTCTTTTGCTGAAATATTGACCGCGATAATGATAATTGGCTTACTTTCATCCAACCATTTTTTGGCTTGTTTACAGGCCTCACGCAATACCCAGCGGCCAATTGGCACGATTAATCCCGATTCTTCGGCAATGGCGACAAATTGTTCTGGCAGCATTTCGCCCCGCTCATCATGTTGCCAGCGCAACAAGCATTCCACGCCTGTTATTTGGTTATTATCTAAATTAATTTTAGGCTGATAGTGCAATACAAACTGTTTCTTTTCTAATGCAACACGCAAATCCGCTTCAATCTGTAATCGCTGCACAGCGCGCGTGTTCATCTCATTTTCAAAAAACTGGTAGTTATTGCGCCCATTTTCTTTGGCGTGATACATCGCAGTATCTGCATTCTTAAGCAATTCTTCGGCATCTGAGCCATTTTGTGGGTAAACGCTGATGCCGATGCTAGTGGTGATATGCAACTGACATTTGCCAATGATATGTGGCAAGGTGAGCTCTTCTAAAATCTTTTCGGCAGTTAAGGCGGCTGTTTTACCTGTTTTGCTGTCTTCTAATAAAATAATAAATTCATCGCCACCTTGCCGGCTAACCGTATCTGTATTGCGCACACTGGAACTGAGGCGCTTGGTGACCGATTGCAATAATTTATCACCAGTCGCATGGCCTAATGAATCATTAATATGCTTAAAATTATCTAAATCTAAAAAAAGCAGCGCCACTTGCGTGCCATAACGATTAGCTGACGCAATCGCCTGCGCAATGCGATCATTTAACAGTACACGGTTAGGCAAATTGGTTAAAAAATCATGTTGCGCCAAATGCGTCATTTTCATGCTCATGGCTTTTGCCACGCTTACATCATGAAACACCACTACCACGCCAGTCAGTTTGCTATCCCAATCATAAATAGGCGAAGCGGAATCTGCAATTTCAATTTCGCTGCCATCACGCCTAACCAATACCGTATCTTGGGCTAAGCCCATCGTTTTGTTCGATTGCAAGACTAAATCGACAGGGTTAATGATAGGCTGGCGGGTGGCGCCATCAATAATCTGAAACACATGGCTGAATGGATGGCCAGCGGCTTCTTCGCGCGACCAACCTGTTATTTTTTCCGCAGCAATATTTAAGTAATCGATATTGCCACAAATATCCGTACAAATGACCGCATCGCTAATAGAGTTAAGTGCTATTTCAGCCCTAATTTTATCTTTATACAGCGCATCGTTAAAAATAGTAGGATTTTCAACATCAAGATTTTGAATAGGGTTTTTTATAATGAATCCTGCTGAAATGAATCAGCGATAAATACAGTTGGCAAGCAAAAAGAAATTTAGCAACGAATGTTACCTTGCCATTGGCAATGGTAATCTTGGCACTCATAACGATAAACAGGCTTAAACCAACTGATTACTCTATCTGCCAAACGCCGATGAATACGTACCGCATAGCCAGCACAAAGTGGACAGTTACAAGTAGATTTCATCATGATTGCGCCCCAATTTAAACTCATTAGTCAGTACACAATAGATTTTATCTTCAAACGGGTCTGTGCGCTGTCGTACATTGCTAGTGTGATGATATGAGTGCCTATGTACGACAGCGCACCGAAGCGAGATTGTTTAAAGCCTACACTATGCGCACTCACCACATTTATAAGGATTATTCATGAACCATTTCATATTAACTGCTTCAATTATTGGCTTATTAAGCTTAACTGCATGCGATAAACCAACCGTAGTTAACGTGCCAGCTGAAACCATTGTAGTGCCAGTTCCAGGCCCAGCAGGCCCTGCAGGAGAATCGGGTCAAACAGGTGCAACGGGAGAAACTGGCGATGCGGGTATACAAGGCGAAACAGGTGAGGCAAGCGGCGATACAACCATTATTATTACGCCGCCAGAAGTTGAAGCAGCGCCAGAGCCACTTGCAGAATAGGTATTTTCACGTACTAACTTAATTTTCAAAAGGGGATTATCATGAGCTTAGGTACCATATTATTAATCGTTTTAATTTTAATGCTGATTGGCGCATTTCCAGGCTGGTCGCACAGTAAAAGCTGGGGTTATGGCCCAAGTGGTGGTTTAGGTTTAGTGGTCATTATCTTAATTGTTTTGGTGTTAATGGGGCGTATATGATGATAAAAAATAATGTCGGTTTCAGTCAATTTAACGCTGGATTTAAATCGACATTAGGCATATTTGCCTTATTTCTAAGTGCCTTGTTTTTAGCAGCCTGTGGCGAAGTGGCTAGTTTGCCAGTTTCTGCAGGCGTGGGTGCAAACCCCGCATTACCTGCGCCAAATAAAAGCCTGATACCAACTGTTAACATTGCGCCGGCACAAGGCTGGCCAAACACAACAACGCCTATTGCAACTGCTGGTACACACGTTGCAGCTTTTGCGAGCGGCCTAGAGCATCCGCGCTGGATGACTGTTTTACCTAATGGCGATGTGTTGGTGGCAGAAACCAATGCGCCCCCCAAGGCAGATGGCGGCGGTATTAGAGGCTGGGTAATGGGCATGGTGATGAAGCGCGCTGGCGCTGGAGTGCCAAGTGCAAACCGCATTACTTTGCTGCGCGATGTAGACGGCGATGGCGTTTCTGACATGCGTTTAGCGTTTTTAGAGGGCTTGTACTCACCCTTTGGTATGGCATTAGTGGGCAATCATTTATATGTTGCCAATGCAAATGCGATCGTGCGCTTCAACTACACAGAGGGCGATAAAAAAATTGCAGACCCTGGCGAAAAAATAATTGACTTGCCTAGCGGCATTAATCATCACTGGACTAAAAATATTATCGCGAATGCAGAAGGCAGCAAGCTTTACGTCACTGTAGGGTCTAACAGCAACGTAGCAGAAAATGGCATGCAAGCCGAATTTGAACGCGCGGCCATATTAGAAGTTGATATTAAAACTAGCACCTACCGTATTTTTGCCTCTGGCTTGCGTAACCCCAATGGCATGGCTTGGGAGCCAGTGAGCAATACTTTATTTACCGTGGTGAATGAACGTGATGAAATTGGCGGTGATTTGGTGCCTGATTATTTAACTTCTGTGCAAGATGGCGCTTTTTATGGCTGGCCTTATAGCTATTATGGCCAGCATGTGGATGAGCGTGTGCAACCACCACAACCTGATTTGGTGGCTAAAGCAATAGCGCCAGATTATGCGCTAGGTTCGCATACAGCATCGCTGGGATTGGCAGCATCGCAAGGCACAACTTTGCCCGATGCGTTTGCTAACGGTATGTTTATTGGTCAGCACGGCTCATGGAACCGCAAGCCGCGCAGTGGCTATAAAGTGATTTTTGTACCTTTTTTGAATGGCAAACCAACAGGGTTGCCTATTGATGTGTTAACTGGTTTTTTGAGTACACAAGGTGATGCATATGGCAGACCAGTAGGCGTGGCGTTAGACAAAAGCGGCGCATTGCTTGTGGCAGATGATGTAGGCAATACCATTTGGCGCGTAACAGCCAGCACACCGTGATAGTTAAGCTACTTTAACTAGGTTAAACTACATGCGCTATTAAGCATGGCATCTTTTTAATGCTTACGCCTTATTGATATAGGAAATTTCATCTTGTTAAAATTTTTACCTGCCTATCTCACCATCATCGTTGTGATGTTTGTATTAGATATTATTTGGTTAAGCGTGATTGCGCAGCCAGTTTACCAACAAGGTATTGGTCATTTAATGGCTGCTAAGCCTAATTTATTGTTTGCGGGCTTGTTTTATCTTGTGTATGTATCTGGCTTAATGTGGTTTGCGTTGATGCCTAATCGACATCATAAAGGGCTTAAAAACACCTTTGTGGCAGCCGCTACTTTTGGGTTTTTTGTGTACGCCAGCTACGATTTAACCAATTTAGCCTTATTAAAAGATTGGCCGCTCAGTTTGTCGCTGATTGATATTACATGGGGCACGCTGTTAAGTGGCGTGAGTGCTTCTGTTGGAAAATGGGTATTTAATCGCATGAATCGGATTGACTAAATAAGCACTTAATGTTCTTTTGAATAGCCAATTAAGCCTAAAAAACCTCTCACTGCGCCATATACTAGCCACGATAAAAAGCGTTTAAAAGTATGACTTTGTAGCCACTCTTGTGCATCTATTTGAATCGCTTCTTGTTGAATGGATTGCCTAATTTCCGTGCGTAATTCGCTGGCAAAAGCCGTGTTTTGCACCACAATATTGGCTTCGCGTGCCAGCAACATGCTAAAAGGGTCAATGTTAGAAGAGCCAACAGTGGCCCAACTGTTGTCAATCACCGCTACTTTGCAATGCATATAGCTTTTGCGATACTCAAAAATAGCAATGCCGCTTTTTAAAAACACACTATAAAAAGCGTGCGTGGCAAACATCAAAAAATATTCCATACGGCCTTGCAATATCAGCTCAATTTTTACGCCACGCTTTGCTGCTTTTAATAAGGCCTGCCTAAAACGCCTGCCTGGTACAAAATACGCATTGGCAATCATAATTTCAGATTTTGCTGCATTAATAGCAGTTAAGTAAGCGTTTTCAATATCGCGTCTATGCAGTAAATTATCGCGCAGTACAAAAGCAGCATTGACGCCTTTTTTAATACTACTTTTGGCATTCATGGTTGGTTTTGCGTCAATACTTAACGCTTGTAAATGGGTTAATTTAATTCTACGCCACAGTTTTTGTACACTTGCCAGCATGCTGGGTAGTAACGCGCCCTCTACGCGCACGGCATAATCTAAGCGTGGTGGCATGTCATTGGGTACATTATTGTCATCAATAATATTAATGCCGCCCACAAACCCAATTTGTTCATCAATCACCACTACTTTGCGATGCAAGCGGCGCAAGCGATTTTTTTTGAAAGTCCAAGGCGATATTTTCGGTCGATAAAACAGGATTTGCACACCCGCTTTTTTTAATGCTTTTACAAAATCAGCAGGCATATCTTTACAGCCAAATCCATCCAGTAATACGCGCACCGTTACGCCGCGTTGCGCTGCTGCTTTAAGTGCATCTGCTATTTGAGTGCCCGCCGCATCCACTTCAAAAATATAGGTTTGCAGATAAATCGTCTGCTTTGCCTGCGCAATAGCAGTGACTAGCGCAGGAAAATACTCTGTGCCATTGCGTAATAATTGAATGTGGTTGCCCGCAATAAATTGGGTCATGTATGCGCTGTTTTTAAAAGGGTTGCCGTTAATATGGCGTGATCAGACACTGTAACAAAATGTGCGCCTGCATGCACTTTAACCTGCTGAATATCAAAACCGCGCACATAAATGCGGTCTAGCCTTAACAGGGGTAGCCATGATGGAAAACTACGCGCATGTTTGCCTGCGTGGTGTTCAAACACTTCTTTTAACTGTAAGCGCGAGGCAAAAACTTTGCCTGCGCGTGCGCTCCAATCATTAAAATCACCCGCAATAATCAATGGCGCGTTGGCTGGTACATGCTGTTCGATATAATCTGCAACTCGCCCTAGTTGTTGGCGCCGCCAGTGTGCAAACAAACCTAAGTGCACGCAAATGGCATGCAAAGGCGCATCCCAATCAGGCACTTCAATGGTGCAGTGCAGCATGCCGCGTTGTTCTGTTGGGTGTGCTGAAATATCAATATTCGTGGTTTTAGCAATATTAAATTTTGATAGCAAGGCGTTGCCATGATGCCCAGCGGGATAGGCCGAATTTTTGCCATAGGCAAATTGCGGCCAAATACTATCCGCTAAAAACTCTACCTGCCCCGCCATAGGCCAGCCAGCAAAGCGCTTGCTATGATGAATATGCGCGTCTTGTACTTCTTGCAAAAAAAGCACATCGGCATGCAGATTGCGTAGTAATTCGCGCTGCTGATGCAAGGAAAAACGCGCATTAAAATGGCTAAAGCCTTTATGAATATTGAAAGTGGCGATGCGTATGGTATTTGGCAAATTAGGCTCTGTTATTAATGGGAAATAAATGACAATAAAATTTTAAAAAGAATTTAAAATTGCTGAAATAATTGTATGCAAAATAAGGTTAAGTTAAGCGTACGCTACCGCACAGACAGTTTACATATAATACGTAGGATTTGGCTTACATCATAATCCGATTGTGTCTGATTATTTAGTGGACTAAATAATCGCATCATGAAATCCTCAAAAAGGGGAAATATCATGAGTATCGTAGCGCAATCATTTAATCCAGCGTCTTTACCTCAACAAAATCACCTGTTGGCAGCCATGTCAGAAAATGAATGGCACCAGTGGGAACCAGATATGGAACCAGTGGATTTTTCGCTGAACGAAGTGCTGTATGAATCAGGCAAAACGCCTGCATACATGTATTTTCCTACCACCGCAATCGTATCATTATTATATATGACTCAAAGTGGCGATTCGTCAGAAGTCGCTGTTGTTGGCAACGATGGCGTTGTGGGCCTTTCATTATTATTATCTGGCAGCAATAGCCCTAACCAAGCTTTGGTGCAAAGCGCGGGAAAAGGTTATAGAATGCGCGCGCAAGCCGCCAAAAACGCCATTAATCGTGACGGCGCAATGCTCAATATTCTATTGCGCTATTCACAGGCAATGATCACGCAAATGACGCAAACTGCCGTGTGCAATCGTCATCATTCTATTGACCAGCAACTATGCCGCCGCTTATTACTCAGTTTGGATAGATTAAGTTCTAACCAAATTGTAATGACACAAGAAATGCTCTCTAACATGCTTGGCGTTAGACGCGAAAGCGTGACAGACGCAGCTGTAAAACTGCAAGATGCTGGCGTGATTAGCTATAAACGCGGCTTAATCACCGTGCTAGATCGCCAAGGTTTAGAAGACCGCAGTTGCGAATGCTATGCCACTGCAAAAAACGAGCAGGTGCGCTTACAGAATATGAAATTTAATGCTTAATTGCTTACTTAACCCGAAAACTTAACCCATTTTTTGAGTTAACTTTTCGGGATGCGTCATTTTTTTGCCATAAAAAGACGTGATTTATGCAGTATGATGCTGTTTTACGTATTTTAAAAAAGCATCAAAAATGGCAATATTAGTTACAGGTGGCGCAGGATATATTGGTTCGCACACATGCGTACAAATGCTGGTGGCAGGGCATGAGATTATAGTCGTTGATAATTTATCTAACAGCTCACCAGAATCTTTAAAACGCGTTACCCAGATTTCAGGTAAAACTTTTACGTTTGTTCAAGCTGATATTCGCGACAAAGCTGAGATGCGTGCCATTTTTACAGCGCATAGCATTAGCGCTGTTGTGCATTTTGCAGGCCTAAAAGCAGTGGGCGAATCAACTGAAAAACCACAGCTTTATTACGATAATAACGTGGTGGGCAGCCTTAATCTGTTTGAAGTGATGGCGGAATTTGGTGTTAAAAATATCGTGTTCAGCTCATCTGCCACTGTGTATGGCGACCCAGCCAGCGTACCAATCAAAGAAGATTTCCCCTTAAGTGCCACTAATCCATACGGCCGCAGCAAATTAATGATTGAAGATATTCTGCGCGATTTGCACAAAGCGGATAATACTTGGCGCATTGCTTTGTTGCGCTACTTTAATCCAATTGGCGCGCACAATTCAGGGCTAATTGGCGAAGATCCAAATGGAATCCCCAATAATTTATTGCCTTACGTGGCACAGGTTGCAGTAGGGCGTTTGGCAAAATTACGCGTGTTTGGCAACGATTACGCCACACACGATGGCACAGGCGTGCGCGATTATATTCATGTGATGGATTTGGCCGATGGCCATGTGGCTGCGCTGGAATATCTGGCTAAAAATCAAGCCATGATTACTGTTAACTTGGGCACAGGCATTGGTTACAGTGTATTAGATGTGGTGAACGCTTTTGCCAAAAATAGCGCAAAAAATATCCCGTATGAAATTTTACCCAGACGCTTGGGCGATGTGGCGATTAACTTCGCGGATGCAACCGTGGCTAAGACTTTATTGGGCTG
The DNA here is from genome assembly GCA_021732405.1 of Methylotenera sp. Lineage (GTDB taxonomy): Bacteria > Pseudomonadota > Gammaproteobacteria > Burkholderiales > Methylophilaceae > Methylotenera_A. Next base: position 58,840 of record JAKFVB010000036.1, on the reverse strand, counting down.
GCAAGCAACACGCAATTTAGAAGATATGTGTCGCGATACTTGGCATTGGCAATCAAGCAACCCAAACGGGTTTGCTAAAAATTAGCCAATACGCTTAATTTGCGCTGTTATGCAAAATGCTTATTTGCAAATTGCGATGTTCTACATTTAAGCGAATAATATCATCCACAGTAGTGGTGCCAACGCCAATAACGTCTGAATGCTCATCATCCACTTCATCAGTATCGTCATAAGCATACGCATGCTCATCAGGCTCGTAGGCTTCATGGTCTTGCTCTTCGCGCAACTCGCGCAATCGGTTCAATAATTTCATTTTTAAACTCCTTAAAATTGCTGACTTAAAAATGTATTATCGTTTTTGAATGTGTCAGTATGATTGTATTAATATGTCAATTTGATGCAATTTTAATGAGATTAAATGGCGTAAAATACAACGTAACTATTAAAAGCAAAGTGTTTAATTAAAAGGGATGCAAATGTCGGGAACAGAAAAATCTCCAGCACAAGTTGGCAATGCAATGTTGCTCAAGCTTGAGCAATTAATCGCACAAAGTTGTGATTGCAAATTGCGCACACATTGCCCTGATAAAACTAGCCCAGATTGCTTAAAGCATCGCAATATGTATGCAGAAGCAATGCTAGCGCGCGATAAACGCTAGCTTAAGTAAAATTAAGCCGTTAGAACAAATCTGATTGCTCATCACTTTGTATTTTTGTTGTCACGCAACGCACAATATCCCCTAACTTTATTTCACCACCGATAATGATGCGTGCATTCACACCGCCGTGACCGCGCATGGCGTTATAAGCGCCTTTGCCTAAAGCCGCTTCCATTTTGCTGCAAGGTTCGCAAGGGCCAGTCATTTCTAAAACCACTTCACCAATACATAATTGCATAGGCTGGTCTTTAAATAAGCTTTTGGCCGCCAGTAAGTTAATGCCAGAAACGACTAAATTACGCCTTAACCAAGCCGCATCTATCGGTTTATTTAAAAAAGCAGCGATTACCGCAATATGCTCTGCTTGTATCAATGTCACTTGCCTATTTGAGCCCAGTGGATTGCGTGAAGGTGTTTTAAGTGTTCTGTCACCGATTAATCCTTGGCCCGCAATTGCCATTGCGTGAGTGGTTTGCACACAGGGCACATTACGCGCAGGGCGTAAATAAATCGCATTTAGTCGTCCATTTTGCGCAAATTGCGTGGTCAGCGTGCGTAAGTCTGAATTAGTTGCTGGTGGCGTGGTCATGATAAATGATATTTTACAGAGGCTATTATTTTACAGAGGAAAGCACCATGCTAACTGACAGCAAAGAAAAAGATGCGCAACTATTGGCCATTGAAAACCAGCTAAAAATCATCAATAAAAATCTGCTCAATGTATTTTGGATTGTGGGATTTTTTGCGTTTTTATATTTTGGGTTAATGATTTATTTCATGTTTTTACATTAATTCAAGCTACACTTTTACCTATTCATATTTTGTGGTTTAACACTTGCTACCATCCGTTACTTTTTTAGATTTAGAAACCACAGGCGCCACGCCACTGCGTGACCGCATCACAGAAATTGCTTTGGTGCGATTTGATAACGGCATAGAGACTGCGCGCTGGCAAACCTTAGTGAACCCAGAACAGCCGATTCCTGCGTTTATTCAACAATTGACTACCATTAACAATGAAATGGTCGCCAATGCACCGTTGTTTAAAGAGGTAGCTGACACGCTACTGGCTTTTTTAGAAGGTAGCGTATTGGCTGCACATAACGTGCGTTTTGATCATGGTTTTTTAAAATCGGAATTTAAGCGTATTGGCATTACATTGCGTCAAAAGGTGATTTGTACGGTCAAGCTCTCGCGCATGCTCTACCCGCAACACAAAAGCCATGGCTTAGATGCTATTATGCAACGCCATAATCTCACCACTATTGCGCGCCACCGCGCCATGGGCGATGTAGACGTGATGTTGGGCTTTATTGAATCCGCCCAATTAGAGCTAGGCGATGCGGCCATTAAAAATGCTGCCGCCAAGCTGATGAGCGCGCCCAGTTTGCCATCGCACTTAGATGCTAACTTGTTAGACGATATGCCTGAAACACCAGGCGTTTACTTGTTTTATGGCGATAATGAATTGCCCTTATATATTGGCAAAAGTGTGAATATTCGCGCGCGCGTACTTAGCCATTTTAGTAGCGACCACGCAAGCACCAAAGAAATGCGCATCACGCAAGAGATTAAACGCGTTGAATGGATAACGACAGCAGGCGACTTCAGCGCGCTATTGTTAGAATCGAAACTGGTAAAAGAACGTCAACCCATTTACAACCGCCAGTTACGCAACGAGCGCCAACTGTGTAGCTGGAAACTTAACACTAATTTTGAGGCAAAAAATCTATTGGAATTAGTGCGCGAAAGCGATATTAATCCAGTTGAATTAGGCCAATTATTTGGCACGTTTAAAAGCAAACACCAAGCTGTAGAAAGTTTGCGCAGCATTGCCGAGGCGCACCAGTTATGCCCGCGCTATTTAGGTTTAGAAGCCGCAGGCAGTGGCGCTTGTTTTTCCAGCCAAATCAAACGTTGTAAAGGCGTATGTTGCGGCAAAGAATCACCAGAAATGCATTACTTGCGCTTGCAACAAGCCTTAATTGCGCACCGATTAAAAAGCTGGCCTTACGCTGGCAAAATTGGTATCCGCGAACATAATGGCGAAAACGATAAAACCCAGCTACATATTTTTGAGTATTGGACGTATCTAGGAATGGTTGAGAATGATGTCGATTTGGCGGAAAAACTACAAGAAAACGCGCAGTTTAAGTTTGATTTAGACACCTATAAATTATTACTTAAAGTCATCAATAACCCAAAAACGCAGCTGATTATGCTTTAAAATTATGTTGATAGCTAATCAACATCATCTGCATCTAACGAGACCGGCGTTTGACAAGTTCCGCCTGATTCATAGCCTGCTTTTTCTAAGGCAAGCCTGTAGGCGCAAGTTTCTAAATGCCCACTCAGTTGGCCATTAATGGTAGTGGTTTCTACTTTGCACTCGGCACAAAGATAGCGATGCGCATGCCCTTCAAATGGCACTTGACGATAATCAATGTAATAAGGTTTTTTCACTATTTACTCCCAAAGTAGTTACCTAGATTACTCTCTTTTTAGCGATGTTTGCGAATGGATGCAAGGTTTTTTTAAGCTAGTTTAATAGCAGAATCTACACGCAGTGTAGAATACTGGCAATGTTAAAAACTACTTTCACCAGCCTCGCCCAGCAGCGCCTGCACCAAGTATTCGGTTATTCCACATTTCGCGGTGAGCAGCAAGCCATTATTGAGCATGTAACAGCGGGTGGCGATGCGCTGGTGTTAATGCCAACTGGCGGTGGTAAATCCCTATGTTATCAATTGCCTGCCTTATTGCGTAGCGGCGTTACGATTGTGGTTTCACCGCTGATTGCCTTGATGCAAAACCAAGTAGAAGCTTTGCAGCAATTGGGTGTAAAAGCCGCGTTTTTAAACTCTAGTTTAGATGCTGAACAATCGCGGCATGTAACTTCTCAGCTTATTCAAGGTGACTTGGAAATCTTGTATGTGGCGCCAGAGCGTTTATTATTAAGCGGTTTTTTGGCGCAATTAGAGCAGATTGAGATGCATACGGGCATTGCGCTTTTTGCGATTGATGAGGCGCATTGCGTATCGGAATGGGGGCATGATTTCAGGCCTGAATATCGCAAGTTAACGGCCTTGCATACGCAGTTTCCAAACGTGCCGCGCATCGCGCTGACCGCTACCGCCGATGCGCCTACACGTGCTGAAATTGTAGAGCGTTTATCGCTGGAAAATGCACGTCAATTTGTGGCAAGTTTTGATAGGCCTAATATCCGTTATCGCGTGACGCATAAACTTAAAGCGCGTGAACAGTTAGAGGTCTTTTTAGAATCTGAGCATGCCAATGATGCCGGCATTGTGTATTGCCTATCGCGTAAAAAGGTTGAAGAAACCGCCAGTTGGCTAAAAGAGCGCGGCTGGGATGCGCTGCCTTATCATGCTGGTTTAGATGTGAGTGTACGCACTCAAAACCAACGCCGATTTTTGCGTGAAGAAGGCGTGATTATTGTGGCGACCATCGCTTTTGGCATGGGTATTGATAAGCCGAATGTGAGATTCGTTGCGCATTTAGATTTACCCAAAAGTATGGAAAGTTATTATCAAGAAACAGGCCGTGCAGGGCGCGATGGTTTGCCAGCAAACGCTTGGATGGCTTATGGCTTGGGCGATGTGGTAAGTATGCGCCAAATGTTGGATTCTGGTGATGCGCCAGAAGAGCGCAAGCAGGTGGAGCGGCAAAAATTGGATGCGCTGCTGGGCTTTTGTGAGTCTACAGACTGCCGCCACCAAACCTTGTTGCGCTACTTTGGTGAACAGCATGCGGGCAATTGTAGCCAATGCGATAACTGCCTCAATCCAGTTGATACTTGGGATGCCACGCAGGCTGCTCAGATGGCAATGTCTGCGGTATATCGCACAGGGCAGCGTTTTGGTGTCGTACATTTAATGGATGTGTTAATGGGGAAATCCAACGCTAAAACACTACAGTTTAATCATCAAACCTTAAGTGTATTTGGCGTGGGTAAAAACCTTGCTCAAACACAATGGAGTAGCGTGTTCAGGCAGCTAGTAGCGGGCGGCTACTTAGAAGCGGATATTCAATCTTATGGCGGCTTAAAGCTGACAGAAGCGGCGCGACCAGTATTAAAAGGTGAGGCTGAAATATGGTTAAGGCGTGATATTGAAGTGGCAGGAAAAGCCAAGGCTAGTTTAAGCAAAGCGCAACGCAGCTCGAATGCCAAAGCCGCTTATGATGGTTTGAGCGATGACCCACTATGGCAATCACTTAAGGCAAAAAGGTTGGAGTTAGCGCGTGAACAGGGCGTACCGCCTTATGTGATTTTTCATGATAGTACGCTGCTGGAAATTTTAAACCAGCGCCCACAAAATCTAACGGAGATGAGTCAGATTACAGGCGTGGGCCGCGCTAAATTAGAGCGCTATGGGGATGATTTTTTGCAAGTGCTAGAGGCGGATTAATCATGATTAACTCAGCTAAGGATAGACGCAATAGTGTCTACGCGAGCGAATTACGGCGTTGCGCGCTACTCGCAACCTCGCTGTATAACCCATACTATCTCAGTTGCTGCGTTGTGTGCGCCTTGTACTTCATCTCGCTCAACGACGCATGAAGTGTATCCTAATTGATACCAAATGGAATATTGTGTTAAATTTGATGGCGGATAATAATTAAATAACTACAACAAAATAATTTTTTAAATCGATGAATATTAAAAAATCACTTATTCAACTATTTAATATTACTGCGGTAAGTAAGCAGCTGATACAAACTATCTGGCCATTTTGTTTTATTGTGGCGCTTTTACTGTTTCTTGGCGTTGTAAGCATGAGCGCGTTGTCTGCAGTGAGGGCTTATGTGAGTGGTGAAAGCTTTTGGTCAAAATCGCAAAAAGAATCTATCTATCATTTAAATCGATATGCTGAAACACATGCTGAATTAGATTATCAGCAATTTTTACTTGAGATAGAAGTGCCCCTGCAAGACAAAGTTGCGCGTTTGGCCTTGCAAAAATCTAAGCCTAATATTATGCAAGCTAATAACGCATTTATTAAGGCCAAGAATAACCCTGACGACGTTTCTGGCATGGTGACGTTGTTTCTGAACTTTCAACATACTAGTTTAATGAAACCCTCTATTGAGCACTGGGAGCAGGGCGACCAGATGATAGAGCAGATTGTTGAGCTGGTGGAACAGATGCACCGCCATATTGCTGGTGGTGATGCGAATCAAGAAAAGGTCAATCAGCTTATCGCGCAAGTGAATCAAATCAATTTTCAATTAACGCCCGTAGAAGATGCATTTTCTAATGCACTCGGCGATGCATCTCGCAAGGCGCAGACATTAATTGTCACTTTTATGATTGCTTTGACGATTGTATTGATGGCGATAGGTGTTTTTTTAACGCGCCGATTAGTATTAAAAGATATTAAATTATTAGATGCCATCCGCTTGAATGAAGAGCGCTGGAAGTTTGCACTGGATGGCGCGCGTGATGGTGTTTGGGATTGGAACGTAATGACGAAAGAAGTCACTTACTCAAGCCAGTGGAAAGAAATGTTAGGTTACGATGAGGATGAGCTTATCGCGAGTGTGACTGAATGGGAGAAGTTAGTACATCCTGAAGATTTGCCCCATGTACTTAAATCCTTAAAAGAATACATAACTGGTAAATCTCAGAGGTATGCAGTTGAGCATCGTATTCTTTGTAAAAATGGTGATTATAAGTGGGTGCTTAGTCGCGGCAAGGTAGTGAGTTTTACCGAAAAAGGTAAATCTGAACGTGTGGTTGGCACACACACTGATATTAATGATATTAAGAAAATTGAGGCAGCTTTAAGAGAGAGTGATTCGAATCAGCGTGCTTTGTTAGAAGCGATGGTAGATGGTGTTTTTGTTGCGCAAGATTACCGTTTTATTTTTTGTAATCCTATTCTGCCAAAAATACTGGGTTACAGTTATGAAGAGTTTGTAGGTTTGCCGTTTGAGAAAGTCGTTGCGCCGGCGTATTTAGATATGTGGAATCAACGATTTTTATTACGCATTGGTGATGATGTAGAGCCAGTAAAACATTATCAGGCTGAGTTTCTAATGAAAGGTGGTGAGCAGTCTATCTGGATGGATTTGCATGCCTCGCGTGTTGAGTTTCGTGGCAGGCGCAGTGTGCTGGGAATTGTGCGCGATATTAGTAAGCAAAAACAAGCGGAAGATTTAATCTGGCAACAAGCTAACTTTGATGCGTTGACTAGTTTGCCTAATCGCCGCATGTTCAGAGATCGCCTAGAGCAAGAAATCAGAAAATTAGAGCGCACAGGATTGTCACTGGCGGTAATGTTTTTAGACCTAGACCATTTTAAAGAAGTGAACGACACCATGGGCCATGACAAGGGTGATGACTTGTTGAAAGCAGTAGCGGTGCGTTTAAAAGGCTGTGTACGCGAGACAGATACAGTCGCGCGCTTAGGTGGTGATGAATTTGTGGTTCTTTTAAGCGAAATGGATGGCATAACAAACTCAAAACGTATCGCTGAAAATATTCTGACTCAACTGATTAAGCCCTTTGAACTGGGCGCAGAACCTATTTATATTTCAGCCAGTATTGGTATTACTTTGTATCCATCTGATGCCATTGATTTTGATAGTTTATTAAAAAATGCTGATCAAGCGATGTACGTTGCCAAAGCAGCGGGCCGCAATCGCTATAGTTATTTTACGCCATCTATGCAAGTGGCTGCACAATCTAGAATGCGTTTGGCTAATGATCTTAGGCACGCTGCGGAGCGAAATGAGTTTAAGCTGGTGTATCAGCCTATTATTGAAATGGCTACGGGAAAAATTCTAAAGGCGGAAGCATTAATTCGCTGGCACCACCCACAATTAGGCTTGATTAGCCCCAACGAATTTATACCGATTGCTGAAGATACAGGCCTTATTTATGAGTTGGGCGAATGGGTGTTTCATGAGGCGATTCAGCAGGTTAAAAAATGGCGTGAGATGCTGCATCCAGCATTTCAAATCAGCATTAATAAATCCCCCGTGCAATTTAAAAACCCCAGCCTTACTTGGATTCATCACCTAGAAAACACGGGCCTGCCCGGTGGCAGCATTGTGGTAGAAATTACGGAAAGCTCATTACTTGACGCAACAGATAGCGTGGCCAGTAAATTGCTAAAATTTAGAGATGCAGGCATTCAAGTGGCTATTGATGATTTTGGCACGGGTTACTCGTCTTTATCCTATTTAAAAAAATATGATATTGATTACATTAAAATTGACCAATCATTTGTAAAAAATATGGCAACCGATTCTAATGATATTGGTTTATGCGAGGCAATTATATTAATGGCGCATAAGCTTGGTATGCAAGTAATTGCAGAGGGCGTAGAAACGCAGGCGCAATATACTTTGCTTGCAGATGCTGGTTGCGATTATGCGCAAGGATACTTACTTTCAAAGCCGACTACGCCTGAAGCGTTTGAGTCATTTTGGCATTCACGCGGCGATTAAGTATTCATGTATTGAGTTTGCGCTCATCAATCCCAACGAAAATTAGCCGTAACACTGCGTGTTGTCAGAATTTTCCTACAGTAAATTGTCTGTTATCTGATAGTTAAGATAGGCAGTTGGTATTTAAAATACGTAAATATCAACCATTTTTTCTGACAGGATCTGCAATAATGACAACGCTAAAAGAGGGCTCTCCCTATCCTAGAGGTGCCAGTTTTGATGGTAAAGGCACAAACTTTGCCTTGTTTTCAGATCATGCAACCAGCGTAACGGTTTGTCTGTTTGATGCAGATGGGCACTCTGAAACCGAACGTATCACCTTAAAAGAATGTACAAATGGTATCTGGCATGGCTATCTTGAGGGCATTAAGCCAGGTCAGCGTTATGGCTACAGAGTCGATGGCGCGTGGGATCCAATCAACGGACAGCGCTTTAACGCGAATAAATTATTGCTTGACCCATATGCCAGAAAGTTACATGGCGCCATTAAGTGGGACGATTCATTATACGGCTACACATTAAGTGATGCCGCCGATGCCGATTTGGTGATGGATAAGCGCGACAGCGCTGCTTTTATGCCCAAAGGCATAGTCATTGATAGTGCCATATTAGCAAAAGCCCCCAAGCCCAATATTCGCTGGCCTAAAAGTGTGATTTACGAAGCACATGTGCGTGGTTTAACCATGCAACATCCGCTAATTCCGCAGGATATTCGCGGCACATTTGCTGCTTTAAGTGATTCTGCCCTGATTAGCCATTTACAAAAAATTGGCGTGACCGCTATTGAGCTTTTGCCAATTCATGCGTTTACGCAAGACGATTACTTGCTAAAGAAAAATTTAAGTAATTACTGGGGCTATAACAATTTATCTTACTTTGCGCCAGAGCCTGCTTATATGGGATCGGGCGAGTTAGAAGAAATTGCCAGAACCGTTGATAGCCTGCATGAGGCAGGCATAGAGGTGATTTTAGATGTGGTGTACAACCATACTTGTGAAGGTAATCATTTGGGGCCAACACTTTCTTGGAAAGGTATCGACAACCTCAGCTACTATAAAGAATTGCCTGGCAACCCTCGCTTTTATGACAATTTAACGGGGTGTGGTAATGCATTGAATACATCGCACCCTAAGGTGATGCAGATGATTATGGATAGCCTGCGCATGTGGGCTACCGTTTATGGTATTGATGGTTTTAGGTTTGATTTAGCGCTAACGCTAGGCCGCGATGAGCATGGCTTTAACCGCGATCACGCCTTATTTCATGCCATGCTGCAAGACCCAGTGTTGAGCCAATGCAAATTAATTGCAGAGCCATGGGATGTAGGGCCAGGTGGTTTTCAGTTGGGTTCGTTTCCACCAGGTTTTTCAGAATGGAACGGCGACTATCGTGATGTCACGCGCGAATTTTGGGCAGGCAAAGAAAGTATGCTGGCTAAATTTTCAAGCCGATTTGCCGCTTCTAGCGATTTGTTTAATGAACAACATCGCCGGCCTTGGTCTAGCGTTAATTTTATTACCGCGCACGATGGTTTTACCCTGCACGATTTGGTGAGCTATAACGAAAAACACAATGAAGCGAATGGCGAAGATAATAAAGATGGTGCAAACGACAACCGTAGCTGGAACTGCGGTGCAGAGGGTGAAACCGATTCAGCAGAAATAAACGCATTGCGCACTCAACAAAAAAGAAATTTCTTGGCAACATTATTTTTATCGCAAGGTGTGCCAATGCTGTTGGCAGGAGACGAACTTAATAACTCGCAAGGCGGCAATAACAATACCTATTGCCAAAATAACGAAATTGGCTGGGTCAATTGGGATAATGCCGATGATGGCTTAATCAATTTTGTGGGTGAGCTGGCAAAGTTGCGTAAAGAACATAATGCAATATCTAGGGTAGAATTTTTAACAGGTAAGCTAAATGAACATGGTAATTCAGATGTCACTTGGTTTAACGTAAATGGCGAAACGATGAGCAGTGAGCACTGGGCAGACCCTAATAATAAAGCCATGATAGTGAAATTTGCACCGCCAAATAAACATGAGCCATCTATATTGGTACTTATAAATGCTTCGCATGTGGCTGTAGAGGCGCAAATTCCATGTCGTGATATGCATCATTGGAAGCCTTTAATCAATAGCACTTTATCAACAGATATAGGCTTATCAGATGATAAGTTGCAACTACAGCCTCGCTCAATCTATGTTTATGAGGGTGAAATAATTAAGTCTAACTAAAGACCTTTGACTAACAAGCTATTTGAATTTGCCCAGAAATTAGTTATTCAAATCCTCAATGGCGCTGATTCAATATGTAAAGTATTGAATCAGCGCCATTAAGTTATTTACGCGTTTAAAAATACGCGCACATTTCTTGGGTACACAAATACATTTTGACCTTGGATTAAACCTAACTCGCGAAAGCGTTCTTGCGTCAGTTCTGCTTCAATCAAATCTTCTTGGTCGGCACGCTGTAATTCCAGCCTAACCAGTGGGCCAATGGCATGAATATAATGAATCACAGCTTCAAAAGCAGGCGCTTCGCCATTGCGCACTTTATGGATTTCAATATCATGCGGGCGCACGTAAGCTAAGCCTGCACTATGTTTGGTATCGTGATGGGCGTTAATTTTTAAGCCTACGCCACCAATATTGGCTTCACCTTGATGAATTTGGCTATGAAACTGATTCACATTACCCAAAAATTGGTAAACAAAAGGTGACACAGGGTTATCGTAAACTTCTTGCGGTGATCCGATTTGCTCGACTTGACCTTTGTTAATGACGACTACGCGATCTGATACTTCCAGCGCTTCTTCTTGGTCATGCGTCACAAAAATACTAGTAATGTGCAATTCATCATGCAGGCGGCGTAACCAACGGCGTAATTCTTTGCGTACTTTGGCATCCAGCGCACCAAACGGCTCATCCAGCAATAACACTTTTGGCTCAACGGCCAGTGCGCGTGCCAAGGCAATACGCTGGCGTTGGCCACCTGATAATTGCGGTGGGTAACGGTCTGCCAGCCAATCCAATTGCACTAATTCCAGCAACTCATGCACACGTCTTTTAATTTCAGCATCCGTTGGGCGTGTTTCTTTGGGACGCACGCGCAAGCCAAATGCGACATTTTCAAACACAGTCATATGGCGGAACAGCGCATAGTGTTGAAACACAAAACCCACTTCGCGCTCACGCACTTTTTGCGCAGTCGCATCGGCACCATGAAAATGAATACTTCCCGAATCGGGCGTTTCAAGCCCAGCAATAATGCGCAGCAAAGTTGTTTTGCCGCAACCTGATGGGCCAAGCAAAGCGACTAACTCGCCGCTGGGTACATCCAAACTCACGTCGTTTAGTGCACTAAAGCTGCCAAAGTTTTTTCTGATATTTTTAATTTCAATGCTCATGTTTTAATCCAGTTTCATTTTTTCATCATTTTTAATGGTTAAGTATTTTTAACTTAGTATTTACTATCAAGACTTTTCATTAATTTGGGCATCTCTAGCTACTTTCCATTCCACAAAGCTTTTCAGCACCAGCGTCACCAGCGCTAATATGGCGAGTAATGAAGCAACCGCAAAAGCCGCTGCGTAGTTGTATTCGTTATATAAAATTTCAACGTGCAAAGGCAGTGTGTTAGTTAACCCGCGAATATGCCCAGAAACCACTGACACCGCGCCGAACTCGCCCATAGCGCGCGCATTGGTTAAAATTACGCCGTATAACAAACCCCATTTCACATTCGGCAGCGTGATGCGCCACAGAATCTGCCAACCTGATGCGCCTAGGACTAAACCTGCTTCTTCTTCCTCTTTGCCTTGCGCTTGCATTAAAGGAATCAGCTCGCGCGCAACAAACGGAAAGGTGACAAAAATAGTCGCCAACACAATGCCAGGAATCGCAAAAATCACTTTAATATCGTGATCCAACAAAGTCGAACCAAACCAGCCTTGTAAGCCAAAAATCAGTACATAAATCAAACCTGCAATCACAGGCGAAACCGCAAACGGTAAATCAATTAAAGTGATGAGTATGCTTTTGCCACGAAACTCAAATTTAGCGATTGCCCACGCCGCTGCAACCCCAAACACCAAATTAAGCGGCACCGCAATCGCGGCTGCGATTAAGGTGAGTTTGATAGATGACAGCGCATCTGGGTCGGTTAATGCGGTGATGTAAGTGTCAAAACCTTTGCGTAAAGCTTCGGTAAAAACCGCCGCCAACGGCACGATTAAAAACAAGGTTAAAAATAACAATACAATGGCAATCAAAGTCCAGCGCACCCACACAGGCTCTGATGTGGCGCGACTGCGAGCGACTTTATTTTGATAGTTGCTGTATTGCGATGCAGGTAGTGTGGTTGAAATTGACATCGATTATTCCTTTTGTTTTTTACCTATGATTAATGTGTTAAGTAAGCGCAGTGGCGCGGCGATTCACCCACCACTGCAAGCCATTAATCGCGAATAGCAGCAAAAATGAAATCACCAGCATCACCACCGCAACCGCCGTTGCGCTAGCGTACTCATATTGTTCTAGCTTGGTGATAATAATCAGCGGCGTAATTTCAGACACAAAAGGCACATTGCCCGCAATAAAAATCACTGAACCATATTCACCAATCGCCCTAGCAAAAGCCAAAGCAAAACCTGTCAATAACGCTGGCCAAATAGCAGGGAAAATAATTTTTGTAAACGTCTGCCAGCGATTCGCGCCTAAGCTAGCCGCTGCTTCTTCGGTTTCAGCTTCCAAATCTTCCAGCACTGGTTGCACAGTGCGCACCACAAATGGCAGGCCAATAAATGTTAAGGCGACAATTACGCCGATGGGCGTAAATGCGACTTTAATGCCTAGCGGTTCTAACCATTGGCCAATCCAGCCATTGCCAGCATACACAGCGGTTAAAGCAATACCCGCCACCGCAGTTGGCAACGCAAAAGGCAAATCCACCAGCGCATCAATTATCTTTTTGCCTGGAAACGTGTAGCGCACCAAAACCCATGCAGTGAGTAGGCCAAATACTGCGTTGATGAGCGCGCCAATTAACGATGCGCCAAACGTTAACTGATAAGACGCGACCACTCTTGGTGCGCTCACCACCGCCCAAAACTCACTGAAACTCAATTCGGTGGTTTTGATAAACGCGGCTGAAAGCGGAATCAGCACAATCAAACTGAGATAGAAAATTGTAAATCCCAGAGATAAATTAAAACCTGGAAGTATGTTTTGTTTTGCGTTTTTACTGTATTTTTTGTGCATATTGTTTACTTAAGTATCGCTCAGGCAGCACTAAAGCAAGCTGCCTGATTTTTAGTTGGTCAGGTTGATAAGCTAATTTAATTTTGCAATCGATACATCGGTTGCTTTTACCAATGCTAAAACTTCTGTGCCAATTTCTAGTTTTAACTCTTTTATTGAGCGTGTTGTAATCACCGAAGTGACGTTGCCTGCCGCTGTTTCTACTTCGATTTCTGAGACAACATCTCCCCAAACGATTGCTTTGATGTTGCCACGCAACTGATTGCGTACATTGATTGCGATTAATGCCATGACTTTTTCTCCTTTAATATTGTTTGTGCTTAAGCCCAGTAATTGGGTATTTGTGGGGTATTGAATGGTTGAAATTGCTTTATTCATAATGGTTACCTATTTATTTTGATAAACTCTGTCAAAAGTGCCGCCATCTGAAAAGTGTACTTTCTGTGCTTTTGCCCAGCCGCCAAACGCTTCGTCAATAGTCACTAACTTTACTTTGGGGAATTGCGATTCATATTTGCTCGCCACCGATTGCAAAGTAGGGCGGTAGTAGTTTTTTGCGGCAATTTCTTGGCCTTCTTCTGTGTATAAATAATCCAAATACGCTTTGGCGACTTTTTCAGTACCATGTTTTTTGGCAAATTTGTCGACAACTGTGACGGGCGGTTCAGCCAAAATAGACAATGACGGCACAACAATTTCAAACCTGCCAACACCCAATTCTTTTTGCGCTAAAAATGCTTCGTTTTCCCAGGCCAGTAATACATCGCCAATGCCGCGCTCTACAAAAGTGGTGGTTGAGCCACGCGCGCCAGTATCTAAAACTGGTACGTTTTTCAGTAATTTGCCGACAAACTCTTTGGTTTTTGCTTCATCATTGCCGTATTTTTTCTGTGCAAATGCCCAAGCTGCCAAATAATTCCAACGTGCACCGCCTGAGGTTTTTGGATTTGGCGTAATCACAGAAACTCCAGGTTTAATTAAATCATCCCAATCCTTGATATTTTTAGGATTGCCTTTACGCACCAACAATACAATCGTCGATGTGTAAGGCGAACTATTGTGCGGTAAGCGTTTTTGCCAATCTTTGGGGATTAACTTCGCTTTTTCGGCCAATTGATCAACGTCATAAGCCAACGCCAGCGTCGCTACATCTGCATCCAAGCCATCAATAATCGCACGGGCTTGTTTGCCAGAGCCGCCATGCGAAGTTTTAACAGTGACTTTATCCCCCGTTTTTTCTAGCCAATGTTTACTAAACGCGGCGTTAAAATCTTGGTAAAGCTCCCGTGTTGGGTCGTATGAAACGTTCAGCAAGGTAATATCTGCTGCACTTACAGTTAAAGGTAAAGCAGTTAAGGGTAAAGCCAATGCCAAAGCGGCAATTATTTTGGTGATATTATTCATTTATATTCCTTTTGTTGTTTACTTAATCAGTGTGATCGCTTAAAAAGCGCCCACGGTAAATTCGGCGTACAAAAATTCTGAGTTATCGCGGCGAGTTGGATCAGCCACAGTTAGCCCGCCAGGAGTGACGTTGCGCGTGGTGTTTTTGGTAAAGTCACCCGCCCAAAAATAGGCATAACCTAAGTTAACTGAGGAATATTTGTTGATGGGAAATCGCACACGCACGTCAACTTCTTCACCCACATCTTTACCGCTGCGACCTGTGGTATCGCGAAGCCCTGCATTATTCCAGCGGTCACGCGCGCTATCTAAACGATACCAGCTGTAACCAGCATCTACTTTTAAACCTGGTAACCATGAAAGTTGCGGTTCAAACTCTGCGCGGACTTTTGGCGCGCTGATGTTTTCCATTTGAAAGTAATCATTATTAGACCAAGGGCGTGCAAAGCCAAACAAGCGCTCAAATCGTTCATTGCCTGTGTCGGTTTGATTTTTATCGCCGCTAGCAAAGCCGTAGCTGGCGCTTAAACGCGGTTTCCATGCATGCGTAAATGTATACCCAGCTTCTAAGTTGTAGGCGTAAGCGTCATGGTCAAGTTCTGCAATAAAATTACCGTTATTGGCGCGGCGATCTTGCTCACCCCATTGTTTGGCATAGTTAACGTCGTAATCCCAGCCAGATTTTCCCACTACGCCATAAGCGCGCAGGCCAGCAGTATGGATATGGCGATCAATTTTTGTGTTTGCTAAAGCGGGCCTGCCGTTGGCGTCAAACTCTACTTTATCGCCATCTTGCTTTAAGGCTAAATAATAGGGCGATAGCGTTACATATTCTGACCAACGCCTCCAATCACCAATCGCACCATAAAAATCTTGTGAGTGATCCACTTCATTCAGCTCGTTTGTAAAACGCTGCACAGGTTTAAGCGCTAACAATTCTAAAGACCAATCGTTTTTTTGCTGGCCAATATTGGCACGAAAACCTTGAAACGTATTGGTAGAATTCCGCCATTCATTGCGTGCAATCAAACGGCGATCAATCTGTTCAAACGCCATACGACCAGCTTTAATGCTAATGGGCCTTTCATTGCCCAAATCATCTTTTCCCAAAGGCGTTTCTTTGAAATACAGTTCTAAATAAGCTTGAAGTGGTTCAGCATAATCAATATCTCGCGTATCGAAATCACGGGTAAATTGGCTGTGATTACGCCTTGCGTCTGATATTTCCACAGTAAAGCGCAGTGGATCTAAGATATTTTTAACGGCCACATAGGCGCGTGTGCGATGTAAAAACGGTTCATCTAAGGTGTCACGCGAGCGCCTAAAATCATTGTCCCTATATTCGTAGCGAAAGCGATGCTCCAACCCTACGTCCAGCCAGTCAACATCAGCAAAAGCGTCATATTCGCCCAGCCAAGTTTTATTCAATTGCTTAACATATCGTGGCGGCTCGGTTTCGCGGCCCGTACCATAACTTCTGCGTTCAACGTAATAACCATTTTTTGCTATATTTGCAGCCACTGCAGCGGCTTTTGCTTCTGCCTCAATTTCAGCTAAGCGGGCTTTGATTTTTTCCGTTTGTTCAGCATCTTCAGCGATAACTTGTGGTTGCGTCAATTTAGCTGGTGCTTTGTCAGTTTCATAATGCACAGCATCTTCAGCAAATGCCGATTGGGTGGCTAGTAAAATACCATTAGCCAGCAATGTTTGAACTAACCTTTTTTTAATCAATTGTTTCTTATGTTGCATCTTTTTTTCCTATTTAGTTAAACTGCAACTTGGTTGTCCAAAACAGCTTTTGCTTTAAATTGATGAGCGCTCAACTGTCAAAAGATCATCATAAAATGGTCTATTTCAGTTAAGTAGCGATTAATTGAAAATGATTATTTTCTTAAACTTGTGATGGCTTGCTGTAAGCGCAATTTTTCACGTTTTTCAATTTGCGTCACACGGCCTTCATGTATGACAATCTCAATAGAACCAAAACCAGAGCCATTTTTTAACTCAAGAACAGCGCGCAAAATGGCATCCAAAACCTGTTGGGTACTTTGTGATGTTGCTTGATTTGTTTGTAAAGAAGTCATTGTTTAAGTCTTTAATGCCACACCGTTTAAATGCGAATGCGCTCACTATAAAGTGGCGCTTAAAGAATTAAAAAGAATTTGTTTTTATATTGTTATAACTAAAAAGAATATAAAAATAACAAGATAGGGTGAGTTAAATGCGGATTAAAACATTTGTTAGAAGCAGAGGGCTAAAGCGGGTTTACTTTAGATGTTGCGCGGTTTACTTAACGGTAGATAAGCGAGTAAATTCTGTGATGTAGCCTTCAAGCCAGTCGTTAGCATGTTGTTTTTGTTTGGCGTTGGTGCTGTTATGTAAGTCGGCAATAATCTCGCAGGTGCGCTGTTTGATTTGATTTGCATAGGCTTGATATTCTGGATTTGGACTGTTTTTCAATCGTTCAAAACCTGCTTTAACCAGCTTTTCTTTGCTTTCTGGGCTGATTGCTTGTTTGTTTAATGCATAAACAATGTCATAAGCATCTGTATTGCGCCTGAGAATTTCGGCATAGCTAAGCGCGGGATTAATGGGTGTTTTTGTAAGATTTTGTTTTAACAGTGTCTGTTGTGATTCAGATAAGTCGCCATAGAGTTTTTCAGAAAAGCTTTCAATTTTCTCTAATCGCATCTCAATTTGCGCCTCTGGTGTATCTTGCCACCACTCCGATTTCCATTTTTGCGCGCGTTTATCCAGCTTTGTTTGGAAATACTGCATTTGCTTATCGCTTAAAAATGGGGCGATATCCACAATAATTGGAATAGACTCTAATTGGAGCTCGCCAAAAAGCGCCTTAATATTTTCTGTTTTTTCACAGACTTCGCTAGTGCTTATTTGTGTTTTAGCAATGCTACTTTGCAAATCCTTCAGTGTGGCAATATAGAGCGGTAATTGATTCTGGCGGTGCCAATTATGGAGCCGATTTAGCGCAGGGTTTAAAGCAGACTGTTGTGATTGGGTAAAATCGAAGTAATCATCTAACCACCAGCTGAGCGCTTGTGGCGCGTTATTGTAGGCAGTTTGAACAAATCCACAGTTGCTGATTAAACCTGCTAATAACAGAATGAAAAAACATTGAATTAAACGCATGTATACATGACCGACAGCATTGTAAATAGTTTGACTTAACCCTATAAATTGACCGAAAAATCAGAAAACCTACTTTTGAACGATTAAGTACCACAAAAGGTTTTATATTTTTCATCAAATAAAAGGGCAGGTGGCTGTGTGTACTTGGAAGACTGGTCTAGAGCCGCATACGGATTCGACAAAACTGATAAAAGGTTATGCAGCGGGCTCATGTCATTGTTACTCACCGCAGCATCAATCGCTTCTTCAACCAGATGGTTTCTGGGAATCACTGCTGGGTTAACCGACTGCATCAGCACAATGCTGTCAGCAAACGTTTCGTTTTGCCTTGATAATCTGGCCTTCCACAATGTTAGCCAGTTTTTAAATCCAGCATCTTGATATAGCGCTGGGCTCTCAGTACTCTCTTGTGCCAAAGCCCTAAAAGTATTGGTAAAGTCAGATTTATTTTTTTGCATATGCATCAATAAATCTTCTGCAAGCTTAATATCTTCGTCTTCCTGATTAAAAATCCCTAGTTTTTTTCGCATACCCGCTAGCCAGTATGCAAAAAATTGATTCGGGAATTCTTGCAAACACGCTGTCACCAGTGCTATCGATTGCTCTTCAGATTCATGAATCAGCGGCAATAAGCTTTCAGCAAGTCTAATCAAATTCCAGTGCGCAATATTAGGCTGATTGCCAAATGCATAGCGGCCATTGGTGTCTATAGAGCTAAACACAGTTTCAGGATGATAGCTGTTCATAAACGCGCATGGGCCATAATCGATGGTTTCGCCACAGATGCTCATGTTGTCAGTGTTCATAACGCCATGAATAAAACCCACATGCATCCATTTGGCAATCAGTAATGCTTGCAAATCAATCACTCGTTTTAATAGCTCAAGTGGTGGATTGTCTGTATTGGCAACTTCGGGAAAATGTCTATGAATAGTGTAGTCAGTCAGCGCCTGAAGTTGTTGCTGATTTTGAGTCGCCGCTGCAAATTGGAATGTACCCACACGAATATGGCTTGCCGCTATACGGGTGAGCACAGCGCCTGGGTATGGGGCTTCGCGGTAAACTGGTTCACCAGTTGTTGCTACTGCCAGGCTTCGTGTGGTGGCAATGCCCAGCGCATGCATTGCTTCACTCATTATATATTCGCGCAACATTGGCCCTAGCGCTGCACGTCCATCGCCTGAGCGTGAGTAAGGTGTTCTGCCAGCGCCTTTTAGTTGAATATCAACACGCTGTTTGTTAGGTGTGATGTGCTCACCCAACAATATTGCGCGCCCATCACCTAATATATTGAAATGGCCAAATTGATGTCCAGCATAAGCCTGTGCGATAGGCTCACTGCCATTTAAAAGCAAATTGCCTGCGAAAAATTGGCTACTCTGTTTTCTATCAATATCCGTATTTAAACTAAGAGCAGTTGCTAATGCATCGTTAAAAAGTACAATATTGGCGTTGTTTACCGTTGTAGGCTGTTGTTTTTGATGGAAAATAGGTGGTAATTGTAAATAGCTGTTATCAAAATTAAAGCCATATTGAATATCTAATTTTTTAACATTTATCATCTGAATTATCCAAGTTATTGGATAACGATAGTATTGAATTTAAGGAGATTAAGCAATTTGGAATTACAGGTATTTAATAAGTGCCTTGAAATGTGGCGCATGAGTACTGTAAATACAAAAGGCTTACAGTCGTTAAACTATAAGCCTTTGTTTTATATGGTGCGCCCAAGATGAAAGTGCTGGGTACTGGACAGAATTGATTATAGTATCTTATTGACTCACCTTAGATACAGATTGACCAAAGACTACTGCTAACAATGCCGTGCACTCCTCTTGAAGACTCAATAGAGAAACTTCTTTATCTAGATGAATAATTTTGTCTTCATCTTTAATGTACGCTCGGCAAAATTTAGTCTTTAATCCAGAAATAGGTTCAAATTGATCACGTGACTCTATGGCGGTGTCAATGAACCACGCTACATTAGGCTCAGCTGTTAAGGCATCGGCTAAGTATTCATCAATATGTGTAAGTGCATTTCTTATAGATCGACTCTTGAGGGTAGGTGTTTCTAGTCCTTGAGTTTTGCACAAATGGTTCACATAATTTACACGTTCAATTCGAAGCTTAAATGAAAGCTTACTTTCTTTATAGCCTTTTGCAGATCCATTAAATAGAATTGTTGATGCCAATCCTGCCTGATAGCATAGATTGCTTAGTGTGAAGGGAATATCTGGAGATATGTAAGCATTTTTAAGAGGGCTTTCATCTACAAGTTTACGGACATTTTCTATTAATCGAATTGTAGCTAACAATGCATCAGCTCCTTGAATAAGAATAATATTCTGTGTTGTAGAAATGTTTTGGTCAAAAATAATCCGTCTGAAACCATAAACACCATTTGGATTATTCATTATTATGATCTTAATAACATTGGCATCAAAAAAACCTTTTATCAAACATTATTGCTTATAAAACCCGTGCATGTAACACGGGGGGCTATAAATACATAAAGCAAACTATAGTTTAAAAATTGCAATTATCAAAATAATGAAAAATATTACTTGACATTCGTATGACATATATTTAATTTAAACAAAATTCAATAGACATTCGGATAAATTATATGAAAACTGCACACTTACATGATGTTTGGTCAAGCCCTGACAATAGCAGGCTTGTTTCCAAGCAATTTTCCTTTAGATTGCCTGTGCATGTTGCTGCAAAAATAGCAGCTCTAGAAATAATGTACCCACAAAAAAATCGCACCCAGATTGTTGCAGACTTGCTCACAGTTGCTTTAGAAAATCTCGAATTGAATTTACCTATACAAAAAGGTCAACCATTAAATTATGAAGAAGAGCTATTGGAAAAACGAATTGCAGATCATGAAGGGGTTGATTATGAACCTCTCTTTGTTGTTGCTGGTAAGCGTGATGAGTATAGAAACTTAGTGAATGGTTTATATAAAGAGTTAGAAAGAGAATTAGGCAACGATAAACCAGAAAATATTTACCACGATAAATTATGGTTAAAGCAATCAGACTTCGATAAGTAATGTTTACATTCAAACATCTTATTGCTGGCTTTGACACCATCGAATGCGCCTATTATCTAATCGGCACTGATGACTATAAGCTTGATTTTATTGAACTGGCAGCACAAAAAGAATCAATGGTGCGTGCGAAAGTTACCAAACCTAAACCGATTCAAATTGGATCAGAAGAATTTTTGATCGCCTCACACGGTACCTCAAGCGGTTATCCGTTCGTCATCGAAAACGATGCGTTCATGATTCAGTTTGGTGAGTTTAATAAACCAAACTTCTTTGTTAGGTTTCGCAGCATTGCTCTATGGCATTACGGGGCTTTAGCTTTACATCATCGTTTTTTAGCTTGGGCTAAATCCATCGGTATGATGCCTTATCAACCCGAACGCCTATCGCGTGTGGATTATGCTTTTGATTATCATCTAACTGAAATTGACTTTGATGAAGATAGCTTTGTAACCATTGCAGCAAAAGATACTCAACATCGTAAAAATGGCAAAGTGCAAACCTTTGATATTGGTTCTGATCTCGTCAAGCTGCGCGTATATAACAAAGTTGATGAAATCAACGAAAAGAGCAAAAAGACATGGTTTTTTAAACTATGGGGCATGGATCAAGATGTTTGGCGTATTGAATGGCAGATTAGAAAAGACCAACTCCGCAAGCTCGGCATTTCATCATTTGAAAGCTTGAACGAACGTCAAGGCGATTTGCTGCGCCTACTCACAAAAGAACACACCACATTAAGAATCAAATCAAACGATACTAATAAATCACGGTGGGCACTGCATCCACTGTGGGATGACTTAATTCAACGGGTCAATCAAATGTATGGTTTGGGTGTAGTGCGCGATTTAAACGAACTTGATTTATTAGATGAGCGTTTAACATATATCGCTATTAGTGTTTATGGCTACGTCAAACGGGTAGCTGCCATTGATGCGCTTTATACAGGTTCAGACAAGTCTTATATGGATGAAGCGTTTTCGCATTTACAAAATCGTATTACAGAGCTGCATGATCCGTTGACTTGGCAAATGGATGTAAACAGACGTGTTAAAGAAATGAAGTTGGGCGAATGGTAGCGGCTCACTTATTAAAATCAATCAAAGCATTGCTGGATGTTCGCAAAAGTAAAATACTCACATATGCGCAAATCGCTATGACTGAAAACCAATTCAAAGCTTACAGAAGTTTAGTATTAGATGAGCTTGGCAAAAACGGCTTAGAATCAGAATTAGATCAATTATTGAATGAAGGAAATCATTCAATTAAAAACAGGAATGGGCAGGAATATACCACGCAAGAAAGGGGGTGCTCAAATGAGTGAACGAAGATTATTTAGAATTCGACATTCAATATGTCACTCAAGATATTGCTGCCAATATTACGCTTGAAGAATTAGCATTAATTGAATCGGTTATGCCTGATTTAATTCTTGCGATGATGCAAGATGATCAGAATGTTTAAACTGTAATTGGAGAACCTCATGCACGTAGCCCTATATGCTCGCGTTTCAACCACTAGACAAGCAGACAACGATCTTTCTATACCTGATCAGTTGAGACAGCTACACGAATGGTGCAAAGCTAACGGTAATTTAGTCGTGCATGAGTACATTGAACCAGGTGCATCTGCAACGGATGACAAACGCCCGATATTCCAGCAGCTAATTCATGATGCAGCACAAAAGCCTCAAGCATTTGAAGCCATTATCATTCACAGCCTTTCACGCTTTTTTCGAGATGCAATTCAGTTTGGCGTGTATGAACGCAAACTTAAGAAGAATAAAGTTAATGTAATCTCCATAACGCAATTAACCACAGACGATTCAGCAGGGGAGATGATGAGAAGGATCATCAGCACCTTTGATGAATATAACTCTAAAGAGAACTCTAAACACACTTCACGCGCCATGAAAGAAAATGCTCGTCAGGGTTTTTTTAACGGCTCAAAACCACCTTTCGGCTATATGGCAGTTGCGACTGAAACATCAGGCAGTCACGGACGTAAAAAGAAGAAATTGCAAATTAACGAAGCTGAGGCTGGCATTGTCAAAATGATCTATGACTTATACCTTAACGGCTATCAAGGCAAAGTGCTCGGCATTAAAGAAATCACAAAGCATATGAATGATAAAGGCTTGCTGATGCGGGGCAATGTTTGGGGTATTCAGAAAGTGCATAAAGTCTTATCTGATACGCTTTACATGGGTGATTACTATTTCAATGTAATTGATTCTAAAACGCTCCAAAAACGCGCACCAACTGAATGGATCAAAACACCTATTCCGTTGATCGTAGATGCGGCAAGTTTTGAGCAGGTGAGGCGCAAGCGCGAGCTGCGCGCACCTGCCAAAACGCCGCCACGTATCACATCATCACCGACATTGCTGACTGGCTTAATCAAGTGTGGCGAATGTGGTGGCAGCATGACATTAGTGACTGGCAGAAGTGGACGCTATAAATACTATAAATGCACCACACGCCAAAATAAAGGCAATGAGGCTTGCAGCAGCGGCAACCTATCAATGGAGAAAACTGATCAGCAAGTGCTTAATAGATTAGCGGATCAGGTATTTACGCCAAGTCGCGTGCAAATCATGATGGTGGCATTACGCAAGCGTATGAAAACTTCAAAAGACGCCCAGCAAGAGCGAGTAAACCAACTCAATCGACAAGTGAAGTTAATCGAAGAACGGCAAGGGCGTTTATTAGAGGCAATCGAGACAGGTACGATTGATTTAGATGAAACTGTACAAAGACGCGCTCAACAAAACAAGTCGGCACGAGATGCTCTGTTAATCGAATTAGCTGGCGTTCGACGAGATCATTCGCTCTCTGTAGACCAGCTCAAGTCCAGCCAAGTAGAAGCATTTGCCAACACCTTGAAAACTAAATTCTTAGCGAAAGACTCGGCACTCGCAAAAAGTTATTTAAACCTGCTAGTGGATGAAATTGTAGTGACTGATCACACTGCCACGATAAAAGGCAGCTATGGTGCTTTAATGCATGCAGTTTCAATGGACAAAATAAAAGTGGGTCACCTGAGACAAGTGCCCACTTCTATCACTGATTGGTGCGCCCGAAGAGATTCGAACTCCTGACCCCTTGGTTCGTAGCCAAGTACTCTATCCAGCTGAGCTACGGGCGCATGCGCGACATTATAGTCTAAACCGCTTGTTTCTAAAAGAACTAAACACCATTCTTAAGGATAAAACTGGCGGAGAGCGAGGGATTCGAACCCTCGATACAGATTTAAGCCCGTATGCTTCCTTAGCAGGGAAGTGCCTTCGACCACTCGGCCAGCTCTCCGTTTTATGACTTTACGCTATCAATTCATGTTACTGAATTAAGGGCGCGATATTACTGGAAATTGCCTTAAAAATCAATTAAAAGTCGGCTTATGCTAAGCCTAATTTAGTCAATTAATAGATTTATCTTTATTAAGCTTCTTCTAGCTCAAATGCTTTGTGCAACACACGCACGGCAAGTTCCATATACTTTTCATCGATGACCACGGCGATTTTGATTTCTGATGTTGAAATCATTTGAATATTGATGCCTTCTTCGGCCAGCGTGCGGAACATCTGGCTGGCGATACCTACGTGTGAACGCATGCCGATACCGACTACAGAAACTTTGGCGATTTTGTCATCGCCACTGATTTCGCGCGCATTGATGTGGCCTTGAACTTTTTCACGCAACACTGCCAGCGCTTTGCCCATTTCATTTTTGTGCACAGTAAAGGTAAAGTCGGTTGTGCCGTCTGCACCTGTATTTTGGATAATCATATCCACATCGATATTCGCGTCAGCAATCGGGCCTAAGATTTGGTATGCGATACCAGGCTTATCTGGCACGCCGAGTACGATAATTTTGGCTTCATCGCGATTAAAAGCAATGCCAGAGATGATTGGGTCTTCCATGTCGTTTTCCTTACTATCTTCCTCAAATGTGATCAAAGTGCCGTCGCCTTCATCTTCAAAACTCGAAAGCACACGTAACTTCACTTTATATTTACCGGCAAATTCAACTGAGCGTATTTGCAATACTTTGCTGCCTTGTGAGGCAAGCTCCAGCATCTCTTCAAAGGTGATTTTATCCAAGCGGCGCGCTTCAGGCACCACGCGCGGGTCTGTCGTATAAACGCCATCCACATCAGTGTATATCTGACATTCATCTGCTTTTAAAGCCGCTGCCAGTGCGACGCCAGTGGTATCAGAGCCGCCACGTCCCAGCGTCGTAATATTGCCAAATTCATCCACGCCTTGAAAGCCAGCAACCACGCATACATATCCATCATTCAGGTCTTGTTTGAGATTATATTCATCAATATCTAAAATACGCGCTTTAGTATGCGAATCATCGGTTAAGATTTTGACCTGCGTACCCGTATAGCTTTTAGCTTTGATGCCCAGCTCCATTAACGCCAATGCAGTCATGCCGATAGTAACTTGCTCACCGGTGGAAATCATTACATCTAATTCGCGCGGATCTGGTTCTGCCATCACTTCTTTTGCTAGTGCGATCAGCTTATTGGTTTCGCCAGACATCGCAGAAACGACAACGACTATTTGATGCCCCATCGCCTTGTAACGTGCAACGCGCCTAGCCACATTCCGAATACGCTCAGGATTCGCGACGGATGTTCCGCCATATTTTTGTACAATTAATGCCATTTTTTAGCTCTAAAATATTGTTAAGTTTTTATGATAATTTGCTGCTTACCCAGTCTTTTACACTTGCTAATGCTTTTGGTAGTTGGCTGGCATCAGTACCGCCTGCCATTGCCATGTCTGGTTTGCCGCCGCCTTTGCCACCAACCTGTTGCGCCACAAAGTTAACCAAATCTCCAGCCTTGATTTTGCTGATCAAATCAGGTGTGATGCCTGCTGCTACGCTTACTTTGCCTTCATTGACGCTGGCTAAAACAATCGCTGCCGATTTAAGTTTATCTTTCAGCTTATCCATGGTTTCGCGCAAAGCGTTTGCATCGGCACCTTCTAATGTGGCTGCTAACACTTTAGCACCAGCGATATCAATTGCTTGGCTTAACAAATCATCACCTTGGCTTGAGGCCAGTTTTGATTTCAGTCGCGCCAGTTCTTTTTCTAAAGATTTAGCGTGATCAGATAATTGTGCAACTTTGTTGACGATTTCGCCAGCAGGCGCTTTTAAATCGCTGGCCAGTTGGGTGATTAATGCCTGTTGGCTGTTAATTAGTTTCAACGCACCGTTACCAGTAGTCGCTTCAACACGACGCACTCCAGCAGCAACACCGCTTTCGCTGATGATTTTGAATAGCCCGATATCGCCTGTTCTTTGTA
This sequence comes from Methylotenera sp., assembly GCA_021732405.1. Taxonomy (GTDB): domain Bacteria; phylum Pseudomonadota; class Gammaproteobacteria; order Burkholderiales; family Methylophilaceae; genus Methylotenera_A. The sequence goes on along the minus strand of JAKFVB010000036.1, from coordinate 32,509 downwards.
CATGCGTGCCGCCACATAACTCGCGGCTTGAGCCGATATCCAGCACACGCACTTCATCGCCATATTTTTCGCCAAACAGCATCATGGCACCGGTTTTCTGCGCCGATTCGATATCCATCACGCGCGCTTGCGTGGCAGCATTGCTTAAAATCTCAGCATTCACAAGGGCCTCTACCTTGGCGATTTCAGCATCCGTCATGGGCGCATTGTGCACAAAGTCAAAACGCGTTTTTTCGCTATCGACCAAGCTACCTTTTTGTTGTACATGCTCACCTAATACTTCGCGCAAGGCTTTGTGCATCAAATGCGTGGCAGAGTGATTACGCATAGTATCGTTACGCGATGCAATATCTACATTGGCTTTCACTACATCACCTACGTTGAGTGTGCCGGTTTTTAATACGCCATGATGACCAAACACAGCCGCTTGAATCTTCTGCGTATCTTCTACTGCAAAAATACCATTGTCAGATTTTAATATACCATTGTCACCAATTTGCCCGCCAGACTCTGCATAAAACGGTGTGCTATCTAACACTACAATGCCTTGCTCACCTTCGTTTAAAGATGCTACTGCAATGCTGTCTTTATAAAGCGCTAAAACAGTGGCGCTTGTATCTAATGAATCGTAGCCTTTGAAATCGGTGCTATTGCCTGAATAGTCCAGATTAGTCGCCATTTTGAATTTACCCGCCGAGCGCGCCTGCTCTTTTTGGCGCGCCATGGCGGTATCAAATGCGGTTGTATCTACCGTTACGTTGCGTTCGCGGCAAATATCTGCGGTTAAATCTAGCGGGAAACCATAGGTATCGTGCAACTTAAATGCAGTTTCGCCATTAAAAACGCTTTGAGTGGCAGCCAATTCTGTTTCCAAAATCGCCATGCCATTTTCAATCGTCTCAAAAAAGCGGTCTTCTTCCAGTTTAAGCATGTCGGTGATGCGTGCTTGATTTGCGTTTAAATCAGGATAGGCAAAGCCCATTTCAGTGACTAAATCGGCCACCATTTTATGGAAAAAGGCCTTGCGTGCGCCCAATTTATAACCATGGCGAATGGCTCGACGGATGATGCGGCGCAGCACATAGCCACGACCTTCATTACCCGGAATCACGCCATCTGCAATTAAGAAGCTACAAGCACGAATATGGTCGGCCAGCACTTTTAGGCTTGGGCTGCTTAAATCAGCTGTATGCGTTTCGCGCGCAGCGGCATTGATTAGCGTGGTAAATAAGTCAATTTCGTAGTTTGCATGCACGTGCTGCAATACCGCAGAAATACGCTCTAAACCCATGCCCGTATCCACACTTGGTTTAGGCAATTTATGCATGACACCCTCTTCATCACGGTTAAATTGCATAAATACGTTATTCCAGATCTCAATAAAACGGTCGCCGTCTTCATCTGGGCTGCCTGGCGGGCCGCCGAAATGATGTTCGCCATGATCATAGAAAATCTCTGTGCAAGGGCCGCAGGGGCCAGTATCGCCCATCATCCAAAAGTTATCAGAAGCGTAACGTGCGCCTTTGTTATCGCCAATACGGATAATGCGTTCTTTAGGTACGCCAATCGTGTTATGCCAAATGTTGTATGCTTCATCATCGTCGGCATAAACGGTAACAGTGAGTTTGTCTTTTGGTAATTGAAAGACTTCGGTCAGCAATTCCCACGCATAGCTAATTGCTTCAACTTTGAAATAATCGCCAAAGCTAAAATTTCCCAGCATCTCAAAGAAAGTATGATGACGTGCGGTATAGCCGACGTTTTCCAAGTCATTGTGCTTGCCGCCAGCTCGTACACATTTTTGGCTTGAAGTCGCGCGCGTATAGCTGCGTTTATCAAAACCTAAGAATACGTCTTTAAATTGGTTCATGCCTGCGTTGGTAAATAGCAGGGTAGGGTCGCCATGCGGCACCAGTGAGCTGGAAGCAACGATTTCATGGCCTTTGGAAGCAAAGAAATCTAAAAATGCTTGGCGGATTTCGTTTGAGCTAGGCGCTTTGCCAGGGATAGGGTTGCTTAATTTAATCGTCATCTGTTTGTAAATTCAGTACTTTTTTTATAGTGTCAAAACCAAACCCGCGACTTTGTAAAAAACGGGCTTGTTTTGCCCATTCATCGCGATTTTCGGGTGCATTTTTATATTTTTTTTGCCAAATCTCTTTGGCGCTTGCCAATTCTGTTTCTTTTAGTTGCTCAACCGCACCTTCAATTAAACTGCTTTCAACACCTTTTTCACGCAGTTCATGAATGATTTTACTGCTACCAAATTTTGCCCTGCGCGCATGCACCATTTGTTCAGTAAAGCGCGCATCACTTAACCAGCCGCGCGTTTTAAAATCATCCAAAATCGCGGTAATACTATCTGCATCATCATTTTCATCAAGGTAAGGCTTTAACTTTTGCCCTAACTCTTTGTATGAATATTCGCGCTTGCCTAAATACTCTAGCGCACGCTGACGCAGCGATTTTTCAGGCTGAGATTTTTTATTAAACAATTAAAATCTCAATAACTAAAGTTAGTCATCCTCAGTGCGTGCAGATGGCATTGCATCAGCTAATTTTTTAGCATTAGCGCGGATTTTAGCCTCGATTTCGGCCGCCATTTCTGGGTGTTCGCGCAGATATTCTTTGGCGTTTTCTTTACCTTGGCCAATTTTTTCGCCATTGTAGCTATACCAAGCGCCCGCTTTTTCCACAAATTTTAGGTTAGAACCCAGCTCAATCACTTCACCCAAACGTGAAATGCCTTCGCCGTACATGATGTCGAATTCAGCTTGTTTAAACGGCGGCGCGACTTTGTTTTTAATCACTTTTACGCGTGTTTCAGAACCCGTGACTTCGTCACCTTTCTTGATTGCACCAGTGCGGCGAATATCCAAGCGTACAGAGGCGTAGAATTTAAGCGCGTTACCGCCAGTAGTGGTTTCTGGGTTGCCAAACATTACACCGATTTTCATGCGAATCTGGTTAATAAAGATCACCATGGTATTGGTACGTTTGATATTGCCTGTGAGTTTACGCAAAGCTTGTGACATTAAACGTGCTTGCAAGCCCATGTGCGAATCGCCCATTTCGCCTTCAATCTCGGCGCGCGGCGTTAAAGCGGCAACTGAGTCGACTACCACAATATCCACAGAGCCTGAGCGCACTAACATATCCACGATTTCAAGCGCTTGTTCGCCTGTATCAGGCTGAGAAATCAATAGCTCTGGTACATTAACACCTAATTTAGCAGCATATTGTGGGTCAAGCGCATGCTCAGCATCAATAAACGCGGCAACGCCACCGACTTTTTGCATTTCGGCAATCACCGATAATGTCAGTGTGGTTTTGCCTGAAGATTCTGGGCCATAAATTTCAATCACACGGCCGCGTGGTAAGCCGCCAATGCCTAAAGCGATATCTAAACCTAGCGAACCAGTTGAGACGGCTTGAATATCTTCGCCAATATCGGCATCGCCCATCCGCATAATAGAGCCTTTGCCAAATTGTTTTTCAATTTGTGAAAGTGCGGCGGCGAGAGCTTTGCTTTTGTTGTCATCCATGTGGTTTTGCCTTTATTTTGAGGGACTTAATTAACTACTAATTATTCCATATTTTGCACTTAAACGTAAGCTTAACTGCTCCTTATTGCTAAGGTATTTAGGAGTGAAAAAATAATAATTGTTGATACCCGTAGTCAACTTTTTAAATGCGAATACGTTTTGAGTGTAGGGAGTGTTGTTTTAATTGGAGGAAATATGAAAACATTAAGTTCGTTATTGGTCGTTTTAGCAATAAGCACGGCGGCAGTTTCAACTGCAACTGCTGGTGATTCATTTAGTGTCGGCATTAATGTTGGTGGTTATGGTCATGGATATTACGCACCACCCGTTAGATACTATTCTGCACCGCCTGTAGTCTATTACCCACATGCTTACTATGGTGCGCCAAGAGTAATTTACAGTAACCCACACTATTATGCGCCGCGTGCATCATTTGGCTATCGCAATTATCAGGGTAATCGCCATGGTTGGAATAACGGCGGACACAGAGGTCATCGCGGTCATGGCCATCGCTAATGATTAAAAAATTCACCTAAAGCAACTGTTAAGTGTTGGCAGATATTAATCTTTGGATAAGATTTTCCAGCATAAAAACGGTTGCTTGTTGGCGAATTTGTTGGCGATTACCGCTGAACACTTTTGTTTGAGTTTGAACTGGCGCATCTGAACTTGCCCATGCAAAACAGACGCTACCAACTGGCTTTTGCGCCGTTCCGCCATCTGGCCCTGCTATGCCTGTAATGCTGCCAGCAATTAAATTTTTGCCATGAATACCCCCAGCTTTATTTAAACAGACTTTATTTATACAACCTAGAGCCATTTCTGTTGCTGTTTGCTCGCTCACTGCGCCATGGTTGTTAAGTGTTTCACTTAACACATTTAGCAAATCAATTTTAGATTGATTGCTATAAGTGACATAAGCCCTATCAAACCACGCAGAGCTACCAGCAACACTAGTAACGGCTTCTGCCACCATGCCACCTGTGCAAGATTCTGCCAAAATAAGCACGTAGCCGCGCGCTTTAAGTGCTGCGCCCAGTGTTTCGGCTAAAGTATGAAGTTTGTCCATAGCAGTAGTTTTAAACTCACAATCGCGTAAATAGCCGCTAATAAATCATCAAACATCACGCCAAAACCATTTTTAAGTTTTGCGTCAAATTGACGAATCGGATACGGTTTCCAGATATCAAATAATCTGAATAGTAGAAACGCTATTAACCACCATAGCCATTGATTAGGTGTAAAAGTAAGCACTAACATTATGGCGACAATCTCATCCCATACAATGCCGCCATGATCGCTTACGCCAAGTGCTTTACCAGTTTTGTCGCAACAATAAATGCCTAGCAAAAATAACAATAAAATAATGGTTAACTGTGTGGAGAATGTTAAATCTAGCATCAACCAAAACAGCGGCAAGCCTATAAGCGTGCCAAATGTGCCGGGTGCTTTAGGCGCTAAGCCGCTACCAAAACCTAATGCAAAAAAATAGCCTGGATGCGCGATTAATAGTTTGAAATTAGGCTGAGTTGAATTAGCCAAAATGATCAAAACCTTTTTTAGATATATTCATTTTTTTATTCTGATACATTACATTTAAGCCTGTATCGGCATGGATTTCACCAATCAGGGTTAACGGACAGTTAAGTTGAGCGCTGATTTTTGTAAGATTTTCGCGCGCAGATTTTGGCGCAGTAAAACATAATTCGTAATCATCACCACCAGCCAGTATGTAGCTTTGCATGGCTGGGTTTTCTAATGATTCTTTTAAAAAGCTAATACATGGAATTGCCGCTAAATCCAGTGTTGCGCCACAGTTGGACGCATTTAAAATATGGCCTAAATCGGCTAGTAAGCCATCTGAGATATCAATGCAGCTAGTTGCAATGCCGCGTAAGCTTAAGCCCAGCGCAGAGCGTGGTGTTGGTGCATGCAAAGCTTGTAAACACAGCGCTAAATCATCGGCGTTTAAAAGGTTGTCAGCTAAAGTGTTTTGCAAGTGTGCCAGCCCAAGTGCAGCGCTACCAAGCTTACCGCTCACCCAAATATCATCGTTTAGTTGCGCGCCACTGCGTTTGATTGCTGCGCCAATCGGCACTTCGCCCATGATTTGTATACTAATTACCAGATGCCCGCGTGTGGTATCGCCACCGATTAAATCCACATCGTGCTGGCTGGCGCATGCAAAAAAACCATCGCTGAATTGGCTTAACCAGTTAGCATCAATATTTGGTAATGCAATGGCTAAAGTTGCCCATTTAGGTTGCGCGCCCATTGCGGCCATATCGGATATGTTCACGGCCAGTGATTTCCAGCCCAATTGATAAGGGTCACAATCGGCAAAAAAGTGGCTGCCTGCTACCAGCATATCGGCTGAGATAGCCAATTGCATACCGTTAGCGACTGAAATTAAAGCAGCATCATCACCTATGCTCAAATCGGTTTGCGCAGTAGGGCGCGTAAAAAATTGGTGAATCAGATTAAATTCAGGCGTCATCGGCGAATTGGTTTGAGTTGCCTATTTTTTTGAAGCATAAATGCACAAACACTCATGCCAATCATAATGCCGACCATGTCTGCAACCCAATCACCAGTTGTTCCTGTTCGGGTTGTAGTTAGCGTGGACTGTAGTACTTCTACTGCAGCACCAAATAAAACAAGTGCGATAACAGCCGTATATTTTTTTCTGGGGTAAGCAGACCAAGCAAGTTTTATGAGTAGCATAAATGCAATTGCATGTTGAATTTTATCCCAATGTTTAAAGCCAGTTTGTTTGGGCGGCTCACCGGGGATAAACATTAAAATGCAGGTTGTGACAAATGCCAGCCAAAAAATAATTAAAGCCCATTTTTTAGCCACAGTGTTTGAATTTAAGCGATGATAAAAGTGATGCATGAAGACTCTAAATTAATTAAGTTCGTTTAATAGCGGATGCGGGTCGGAAAGCGTTGACAATATGTTGATGGGTTTCAAGGTAAGGCATGGGTGACTCATCTGTTGCCAATAAATCTAAGCAATAAGGTACTGCGGCAAATATACCATGTACTTTTACATTGCCGCTATCATCTTTTAAACCTTCTAAGGTTTGCGCAATGGCTTTGGGCTGGCCAGGCAAATTAATGATTAAGCATTGCTTGCGAATCACCGCAACTTGCCTAGATAAAATTGCTGTTGGCACAAAATGTAGGCTGATTTGGCGCATTTGCTCACCAAATCCAGGCATTAACTTATCTGCTATATTTAATGTGGCATCTGGCGTTACATCGCGCGTGGCTGGGCCAGTGCCGCCTGTAGTTAAAATTAAGTGGCAACCTTGGTAGTCCACCAGATCAATCAGCATTTGTTCAATTTCTTCTTGTTCATCGGCCACTAAGCGTGTTTGATATTCAATTGGTGTAATCACCGCTTTATCTAGCCATTCTTGCAAGCTGGGGATGCCTTTATCGGCATAAATGCCGCTTGATGCTCTGTCACTAGAGGAAATTAGACCAATTTTAATGAATTGTTTTGCCATCTGTTTGTCTTTAATATTGCGTGTAAAATAAAAGCGCGAATAACGCTAATAATAGCATTTTCAATCGTAAAGGATTATTTCATGGCGGGTTTAACCAATCGTTCAATGATAAAAACAGCAACAGATGCAAAAGTTCTGGCGCGTTTAAGCGCTAAGCAGGCAATCGCCGCAGAAAATAAAACACTTAAACCAAAAATGATGTTGCTTGGTTTATTTGCTGCAGGTATTTTATTTGCGGCAATGCAATTAAGTGCGGCTGAGAATTGGTATGAAAAAAACTACAAATCGCAAAATAGTGGCGATTTGAAATCGATGCAAGCCTCACCAGATACTAAGATGTATGTTAGCAATCACAAAGAAGAAGATGACGTTACCATGCTAGAAAGTGGTTATGACATGATGGGCTCATCAGGCTTTACAGCGGGCGATGTGCCTGCAGATCTAGCTTTGCAGCATGCCAAAACTTTAAAAGCCGATACCGTGTTGGTGTACAGCAAGTACGGTTCAGCTAAAACAGGTGCTAGCAAAATACAGTTGATTAAAGAGGCGGCGAAAGCAGGCAAAGAGCTGAGCGAAGAAGATTTGGCTGAAGAACCAACTAATTATAAATATTACGCCAGCTACTGGGCTAAATTGCCAGCACCATTGTTGGGTGTGCATGTCATTAAGTTGGCAAAAAAAGAATCTCAAGAAGCAGAAAAGGCAACTGAAATTGACGGCTTAAAAGTGATTGCGGTGATTAAAGATTCACCTGCCGCTAAAGCAGGCTTAATGCGTGGCGATACATTAATCAAACTGGCAGATAGCCCTTTAAATAAACCAGAAGAATTGTCTACAATCGTGCGCCAACATCAAGGTAAAGAAGTGGCAGTGGAATATGAGCGTAATGGTGAAAAAAATATGGCCAAGGCGCAGATTAATCGCAGAAATTAAGCTTTAAAAATCCGTTAACTCGTTTAATTTAGGGCGTTAAACCGTTGGTTTAACGCCTTTTTTTGATTAAAATAAATGGCCGTTAATATACAAATGCGTTGCAATACTAGCCGCGTAACCAACTGCAATAGCGGGTAACCATTTTAAATGGCCGAAAAATGTATAAGCGCCTTTTGCCTGACCCATTAAAGCAACGCCAGCCGCTGAGCCGATAGATAGCAATGAGCCGCCAACCCCAGCCGTTAATGTCACCAATAGCCACTGCCCAACCGACATATCAGGCATCATACTTAATACGGCAAACATCACTGGAATATTATCGATTAATGCAGAAATAACGCCAATGGCAATATTGGTTGTGGTGGCGCCTAAACCAATATACATCGCTTGCGACAATACGGTTAAGTAGCCAATAAAACCCAAACCACCCACGCATAAAATCACACCATAAAAGAAAAATAGCGTATCCCATTCAGTTCTGGCGATTTTTCTAAAAATATCAAATGGCACAGGATTGTTGATGTCTTCCATATCATCGTTAAATTTAGTGTGCTCCCCCGTCATTTTTAAATAATAGCTATAAAACATCAGCAAACTTAAGCCAGTAAGCATGCCCATTACGGGTGGCAGGTGTAAAAATTGGTGAAATGCAACAGCCATGGCGATGGTGATGACAAACAGCGCAATCATTGCTAATGCCCCGCGTTTCATCGGTAATTGGTTGCTAACGCCCTTAGGTTTTTCTTGTGGAACTGAAAAATGCATGAGTGCTGCTGGCACAAGCCAATTGACTAGGGCAGGTACAAACAAACTAAAAAATGACCAGAAATTAACGCTACCGTTAAAGGTATGAATATTTTTTTGCCAAACCATCAGTGTTGTAATGTCACCAAATGGGCTAAAAGTACCACCAGCATTGGCGGCCACTACTAAGTTAATACAAGCCAGCAACACAAAAGCTTTATTGCTACCACCCACCGCCAGCACAACAGATGACATCAACAGTACCGTGGTGAGGTTATCTGCAATAGGCGAGATGATAAAGGCCAATCCGCCAGTTACCCAAAATAGCGCGCGGTAACTCAGTCCTTTGCGAATTAGCCAAGTGCGTAAAGCTTCAAATACATGACGCTCATCCAGTGCGTTAATAAAGGTCATGGCGACAATTAAAAACAGCATCAGCTCGGCATATTCTAATAAGTTGTGACGCAAAGCCACTTCAGCTGCATGCGGCACGCCATGCGCTTGGTAATACCAAGCAATGCCCGCCCAAATGATACCAGCAGCCAGCATCACTGGTTTTGATTTAGGAAGATGAATAAACTCTTCTGCAATCACGGCAATATAGGCGATTACAAAAATCGCAATCGCGGCAAAGCCTATCCAATGATTTGTTAAATCAAAACGCGTAGTGTCAGCATTGCCACTAGCAGCAATTGCTGACGCCTGAAATAGCGCAAAAAAAATCGAGATAAAAATAGTGTTAAGTAAGCGTTTATTCATCATCATTCACAATTTCAGAATTGGCAGATTCACTTAATTCGCGAATCAATTTAAACAATTCGCGACTACTTTTAGGTGGTTTTTGCGCCGCCTCTTCACGTTGCGCATTTCTGATTAAAGTGCGCAATTGTTGAATATCGGCATCAGGAAACTGGCTGTAAAATTCTTGCAAAGCATTTGGCTCTGCAATCAAGCGGCTACGCCAGCGTTCCATGGTGTGAAAACGCGCATTTTCTTGCGTATTTTTGCCTTCCCACGCTTGTAGCTGCTCAACGATAGGTGCGCTATCTACGTCACGCATCAAACGGCCAAGATATTGTAATTGCCTGCGCACAGCGCCGTTTGCGGTTAAGCGTTTTGCCTCCATCACCGCCTCAAATAAGGTTTCTGGCAAATTAAGTTTAATTAATTTTTCTTTGGATAAATCAATCAACTTTTTGCCAATGGCTTGCTGTGCATCTGCCTCGGCTTTTAGCTTAGTTTTGCTGATGGGTAAATCAGCGTCTGGTTCTATTGAGTAGTTTTTTTCGGTCACGATTGTGTGGTTTCTAGTGGCTTTGATGTTGGCTACGGTATGATAACAGTTTTAGTCATTTGAATTAATCAAACCCCACAATGGACGCTTCAATTAATCTGCAACAATTACAACAAATCACGCAAGATGTGCTTAAAACCGCCAAGCAGGCTGGCGCGTCTTCTGCTGAAACCGAAGTGAGTTTTGGCACAGGCCAAAATGTATCGGTGCGCTTGGGTGAAACTGAAAATATCGAATATAACCGTGATAAAGGCATTTCGGTTACCGTTTACTTTGGCCAGCAAAAAGGCCATGCCAGCAGCTCTGATTTAAGCCCGCAAGCGCTAATAGACACGGTTGAAGCGGCATGTAATATTGCTAAATACACGGCAAAAGACCCTTTTTGTGGCTTGGCCGATGCTCAGCTGATGGCAACAGAGCTGCCAGATTTGGATTTATATCATCCTTGGCAATTAAGTGTGGATGAAGCCGTTGAAATTGCAAAAGCGTGTGAAGCCGCCGCGATTGATGTGGATAAAAAACGCATCACCAATTCAGAAGGCGCAGGCGTATCGAACTCTGAAAGCATCTTTGCTTATGCCAATAGTCATGGCTTTGTAGGTGGTTATGCCAGTTCGCGCCATAGCATCAGCTGCTCGGTGATTGCTGAAGATAACGGCAATATGCAGCGCGATTATTGGTACACCAGCGCACGTGATTTTAAAGACATGGATTCCGCCAGCTATGTCGGCAATGTGGCTGGCCAGCGCACTATCAGGCGCTTAGGCGCGCGTACGATTCAAACTGGGCAATATCCCGTTTTGTTTGAAGCGCCGTTGGCTTCTGGTTTGATTTCATCTTTGATTGGCGCGATTTCTGGCGGAAGTTTATATCGAAAATCCTCTTTTTTGCTGGATAGTTTGGGTAAAAAAGTAGCTTCAAGCGTTTTGAATATCACCGAAGATCCGCACATCAAAAAAGGCGTTGCCAGTAGCCCCTTTGATAGTGAAGGTGTGGCGACGCATGCGCGCCAGTTGGTAGGAAATGGCATATTGCAAGGATATATGTTGTCTAGCTATTCAGCCCGCAAATTGGGCATGCAAAGCACAGGCAATGCGGGCGGTAGCCATAATTTGATTGTGCAACCCACAGGGCAAAGCTTTGCTGAATTGTTGCAATTAATGGGTACAGGATTATTGGTAACCGAAGTGTTGGGACATGGCTTAAATATGGTAACAGGCGATTATTCGCGCGGTGCTGCTGGGTTTTGGGTCGAAAATGGCGTGATTGCTTATCCAGTTGAGGAAATTACGATTGCGGGCAATATGAAAAACATGTTCAATCAAATTATTGCTGTTGGTAACGATGTGATTAAGAATAGCTCAAAACTGACAGGCTCTATTTTGATAGAGCAGATGACTGTGGCTACTGGATCTGCCAGCGATTAGTGTTAGTGCTTAATATTTGTACTGTCATTAACCAATAAAAAAGCCTTTCACCTAGAAAGGCTTCTTTATTGTAGGTGTAAGTGGTACTGCAGATTATTTATCTTCATCTGCTGGCTCAAAGCCATCATCATTTGTTTTGTTGGTTGCTACGCCATCAGCCACTAAATTTGCACGGCTTTGTAAATAAGCGTCGCGCATAAATGAATACGGGTCAAGCGATGCATTGTCTACAAGGTCACCAGCATCCAGTAATTGCGTTCTAGCATCAACCAATTGCGCGGTACGTAATTGATTGTGCAAGCGCACTTCACCAATATTGTGCGTATAGGTAATCGGGTCTGATGTTACTCTATCAATCACAAAACCCGTAGCATCACGCAGCGTGCTTGGGCCTAACAGTGGAATCACTAAGTAAGCACCATTTCCAACACCCCAATAACCTAAGGTTTGACCAAAATCTTCTTTGTGATTGGGTATTTTATCCATGCTAGCCACATCAATAAAACCAGCCAAGCCAAAGGTTGAGTTAATTACAAAGCGGCCAGCATCAGTAAAAGCATCTGCAAATTTGAACTGCAATAGGTCGTTAAGAACGGTTGTAATAGAGCCTAAGTTATTGAAGAAATTGTTGAAGCCTTTGCGGATTGGTGTTGGCGTTACTGTTTTGTATGCGGTTGCTACAGGCTTTAATATCACTTTATCGGTTACGTCATTAAATTTATACACACCACGATTCACGCTTTCAATCGGATCTTTGTTAGTGGTAGCGCAGCCAGTTGCCAATATTGCTAGCAAGCAGCTAATAAATAATGTATTTAATTTTGAATGCATTGTTATCTTCACTTAAAGTTATATTGGCTTTATTCGTTATTTTTGAAACATACTTTTACCAAATATTATAACGTATTATGGCGGACACTGCTTGTATTGTCTATATATAAAATGGATGCCCATTTTTATTACCGTAAAAAGTGGTGTAAAAGCAACGTTATTTAACGCGAAATATTCACACTGCAATTTATTGACATACAGTTAAAAGCAATAACTATGCCTCAGAATCAATTTCTTCCTTGCTTGGTATGCAGGATTTGTACAAACTCAAGGCCAGTGCTCGTTGTGTGGCATGGTCAACAACAGGTTCGGGGTAATCCTTACCGATCACAACATGGATGGATTGTTGCCTGATGGGTGGAATAAGCCAGGGCGCATGTATTTCTTTGTCACTGCACTGACTCAATTCTGTCACATATTTGCGGATGAATTTTCCTGTTGCGTCAAATTTTTCGCTTTGGGTGATGGGGTTGAAAATGCGAAACCAAGGTTGTGCGTCACAACCCGTACTAGCCGCCCACTGCCAGCCACCATTATTTGCAGAAAAATCAAAATCAATTAAATGCTCAGCAAAGTAGCGCTCGCCCCGGCGCCAATCAATCAATAAATCTTTCACTAGAAAGCTAGCTGCTACCATGCGCAAACGATTATGCATAAAGCCTGTGGTGTTGATTTGGCGCATGGCTGCATCAACTAATGGATAGCCTGTTTTACCGTCACACCACGCTTTAAATAGTTTTTCATCATTTGGGAAAGGCAGATGTTCTAAATCTGCTTTAAAAGATTTGCCCAAAGCCACTTGCGGGTTGTGGTACAAAATTTGAAAGTAAAAATCGCGCCAAATTAATTCGTTAAGCCAACTATCCGCCCCTGCATTGGCCATATTTTTGGCGGTGCGCGCCAAATGGCGAATCGATACCGTGCCGAAGCGTAAATGGACAGAAAGATAAGATACTCCTTTAACCGCAGGGAAGTTGCGTGCATCTTTATATTTATGCATGCGATTTTCAAAGTCTTCAAATAGCGTTGCGCCGCCGCTCATGCCCATTGGTAAGCGCATCTCACTTAAATTGGTGCGTTTAAAGCCCATTGCTTCCAGGCTAATCAATTCACTGACAGGCAATTTCGCTAAGTGCTGAATATAAGCATCAACGGGATAGGGCTTTAAATAAAAGTCGTTTAGCTTTTTTAATGAGGCATTGCGATACGGCGAAAATACAGAATAGGGCTTATTGCTAAGGCTTAATACTTCATCTTTTTCAAAAATAACCTGGTCTTTAAATTGATGAAACGCAATATCGCTTTTTGCTAAGGTAGCAGCAACATATTTATCACGATTGACCGCGCTGGGTTCGTAATCGCGATTGCTAAAAACGGCATTCACTTGTAATTCTGCGGCAAGGTTCGGAATGATTTCACGCGCAACGCCATACTTAACGATTAAATCACCACCATTTTTTTGAAATGCAGCTTTTAATTCTTTAACACTCTCCCAAATAAACTCAACGCGCCTATCGGCTTTGTTGGGCAGCAAATCTAAAATTTCGGTATCAAATACAAATACACAAAATACTTGCTGAGATAATTTAAGTGCGTGATAAAGCGCGGCGTGATCGAAATCGCGCAAATCGCGTCTGAACCAAACTAATGATTGATTGTTTGTAGATTTATTATCTAAAGATTTTGTATAAGTCATGCTACGACAGACCAGAAATGAGCTGTCTAGTTTAACAAAACCTTAATGTTTATGATTGGGTGTGAAAATATAAATTGGCGTAAGTATTGATCTGTTAAATATTCTTAACTTCTTGCGCCATACATATATTTTTTCTCTTCTACTTCTACAGGTTTAATAGGGGTAACTTTTGTTGTGCTTGCTGCGGGCGTCGTGGCAGTGATTAACCCTAGCATTGCCTGCACTTCTAGCGATAGCATAATCAGTTCTTCATCGCCTAATTCAAACACTTTTTGAAAAATTTCTGCACTATATTCACTGTCTTTAATAAGCTTAGCGGGGTTAACCGAGCCAATAATTTTTCTTGCAGATACTGAAAATTTAGATAATAAGACCAAGCCATTGTTATCCATCGTAAAATCCTCAACCATTCATGCTGATTCAAAAAGATGCTAAAACAGTTACTTTTCACCTTTTTAGGGCGTTTTAGCAATAAAAATGCATTTCTATATGCTTTATTGACATATAAAGCATATAGCGTGCCAATGATTAATGAACGATTATTCGCGGTGGTAAGGGTGATTTTGTGTAACAGAATAGGCACGATACAACTGCTCCGTTAGCAGGATGCGTACCATTGCATGTGGTAAGGTGAGTTTGGATAGGCTGCATAGCCAATCTGCTTTTTGTTTAACCGAATTATGCAAACCATCTGCGCCGCCAATAACAAGCGCAACATCTCTACCATTTGTTGTGCTACCAGCCAACCAAGATGAAAATCGCTCAGCGAGCTGTAAAGTAGTGACTTCGCTGCCACGTTCATCTAAAGCAATCAAATAATCACGGCCAACAGCGTCTAGGATACGTTTGGCTTCAATTAATTGGATGTTTTCGGTGCTGTTACCAGCTGCTCGCTTTTCGGGTTTGATTTCGACAATCTCAACAACGGCTTCGCGCGGCATGCGCTTAGTGTATTCGTTGCAGGCGGTTTCTACCCAGCCAGGCATTTTGTGACCAACTGAAATAATACGCAGTTTCAAAGCGTTAAGTTAACCAGTTTTAACGGTTAAAAATAGATATTTAAGCGGTTTTGATATGGCCGCGGCGTGCTTCTGCATCGCCCCACAATTGCTCTAAATTATAATAAGCGCGTGTGGTTGGAATCATAATATGCACAACAATATCGTTTAAATCGACCAATACCCATTCGCCATCTTTTTCGCCTTCAGTACCGCGAATTGAATAGCCTTTTTCTTTTAGCTTTTCGCGTACATTATCGCCCATGGCTTTTGCTTGGCGGCTTGAAGTTGCGCTGGCAACAATCATATAGCTGGTCATATTGGTGAGTTTACGTACATCCATCACCGCAATATCAAAGCCTTTAATATCTTCAAGTGCATCAATCACCGCCAATTTCATGGCGTCAAGGTAATTTGCTTCTGTTTCTACTGTCATTATGCCGCCTGTGCTGGGATTGCGTTTGATTGATTTGAAATACGGTTATTGCTGTCAACATAGACCAGTTGTGGCACATACTGCTGCAACTCGGCCGCTGTGTAATGTGCATAACTGGCGATAATAATAATATCTTTGGGATGTGCTTTGTGCGCAGCAGCGCCATTCACCGAAATAATGCCTGAATGGCGTTCAGCACGAATTGCATAGGTGCTAAAACGTTCGCCATTGGTGACGTTGTAAATATTGATTTGCTCGTATTCTTTTATATCGGCGGCTTCTAATAGCGCCTCATCAATCGCACAACTGCCTTCATAATGCAACTCACTGTGAGTTACATGCACGCGATGCAGTTTTGATTTAAGCATGGTTCTTTGCATGGATGGGTGTTTCTCCAAAAAGGACGCGTATTATAGTCTTTTCAAATACTTATCGCAAAAATGTTTGTATTTTTAGCGCCTTAAATCGTTAAAGCGATAATTCAATATTATCAATTAAACGCGTGTTGCCGATTTTTGCAGCAGCCAGTATCACCAAATGCCTATCTGCCGGAGTTGCAGGCAGTAAGCTGAGTGCAGAGCGCACAGTGACATAATCAACTTGCCATCCAGCCGCGTTTAGTTTGGTTTTGGCGGCATTTTCTAGTGAATCAAATTCAAAATTTTGCGCTTGAATCGCTTGTGCAATAGTTTGCAAGGCTTGGTTAAGTTGCGCCGCCTGTTGCTTTTTGGCATCGGATAAATAACCGTTTCGCGAGCTTAATGCCAAGCCACTTGTTTCACGTACAGTTTCGCCCGCTATGATTTGAATAGGGTAGTTCAGCTGTTTAACTAATTCGCGAATAATAAACAATTGCTGAAAATCTTTTTTACCAAAAAAAGCCGTTTGAGGATGCACAATATTAAAGAGTTTAGCCACCACCGTAGCCACACCTGCAAAATGGCCAGGGCGGCTGGCACCACATAAATCGTTTGCAATATCGGGCGGTTGAATCGTCATGCTTTGGTTAAGTTGAGTGCCTTCCGCCGTTTGCGTCATTTGCGGATACATCTCACGCACAGTCGCCGTAAATACAATATCGCAACCTGCCGCTTTCAGTTTTTCACAATCAGCTTCTAAGGTACGCGGATAATTGGCCAAATCTTCATTCACGCCAAATTGCAGGGGATTAACAAAAATACTCACTACTACGCAATCAGAATGCTGTTTAGCAAGATTCACTAAGTGAATATGCCCAGCATGCAGATTGCCCATAGTAGGCACAAAGCCTGTATTGGATTTATTATTAAGCGCTAGTCTTAATTCGGCAACAGTACTAATTATTTGCATCATTCGAGATTATAGAGCGTTAATAACTATGCTCTAGGGCTGGAAACGTTTTGTTTTTAACGGCAATAACATAAGCAGCGACTGCATTTTGCACGCTATTAGTATCTTTTAAAAAATTACGCACAAAACGTGGGGATTTGAATTCGGCAGGTTTTTTAGTGCTGGGTCCAGTGTAAATACCTAACAAATCTTGCAGAACAAGCACTTGCCCACTGCAATCCACGCCAGCACCAATGCCAATCGTGGGTACATTTAGACTTTCGGTGATATTCTTGGCTAAGCTGGCGGGTACCATTTCCAGCAAGATAAAGCTGACACCAGCGTTTGCCATTGCTTTGGCATCTTGCATGATTTTTGCAGCCCCTTCAGCGGTTTTGCCCTGAATTTTATAGCCACCAAGCTGGTTGACCGACTGAGGTGTAAAACCCAAATGCGCACAGACTGGAATGCCGCGCTCTATCAAGTATTGTGCAGTATTGGCCTTGTCGCCGCCGCCTTCAAACTTCACCATGTGCGCGCCCGATTTGATTAGCCACTCTGCATTTTTGTAAGCAGCTTCTGCGTCATGCTCATAACTACCCAGCGGCATATCGGCAATAATAAAGGTATTTGGCGCACCTGCAGCCACGCTTTTGGTGTGGTAAGTCATATGATGCATACTGACGTTAAGCGTATTTTCTGCGCCATGCAGCACCATGCCTAATGAGTCACCGACTAATAAAATATCGACTTTTACTTCTTCCATCAGTTTGGCAAAAGTGGCGTCATAACAGGTTAGCATGGCGAGTTTTTCACCAGCTTTTACTTTTTGATTTAATTGAGATAGCAACATATCAACATTTTACAATGAAATTGTTTTGATATTGTCAGTAATCCTGAAAATGGGGAGGCTGAGACACTTCTAACACAAGGGCCAACAAACGGGAGTTGCAAATACGTTAAATTTTAAATGGAGCTGCGGCGCGCAAAGGCGAATAACATCAAGGCAGATGAAAATAACCAAATAGCGGCGGGTAAAGGCACTTCATTAATATGTGTATCTGTATTATCTAAATCGCTAACATAATTGTCGTTAAAGCTATTGGCCACAAATTTCAAGATGTCGTGACGGCTGTCAAGGTGTGCGCTAGCCCGATCTTTTTGAGATGTAGCTGCATCAATTGCCGTGCTAATCAGCGCATGATTCCAAAATATCCTTAACCCATCGTGATCACTTGTTTGGTTAATATGTGATGAATACTCAAATAGTTTTGAATACACCACTTCAATTTTAGACAGCTTTTCATTGTCAAGATACAAATCTGCCAAGTTGCTAACTGTTTGGGGGTTAACATACTTAAGTGTAGTAGCAACGATGCTTTTGTGTTCAACAGCATGCGAAATGCTGTGTTGCAAGAGATTAGCGGTAGCCAAGTTCGACACCAAAAATAAACTCACAGTAATGACGAATTGTTTCAACTTGCTACCTAATGATTGGCTATAAAATAGCATACAATCAATAATCCACCTTACACCAGCATGAAACAATAGCCCATATGGGCCTTGCTTTAAAGCGATAGTAGCTTAATCAAAGTTGGGATTGAAGTATTCGCGGCTACTTTTGATTTGCAAGATCCTGTCTACCAGCAAATTAAGAGCGCTTTCATCTTTGATTATATTGAGTTTTTCGTTATTGACTATCAAAACAGGTGACGCATCATAAGTGTGAAAAAACTCACTGTAAGCATCCGCTAGGCGCTCAATATACTCTCGTGGAATTTCTTGCTCATAGCTGATATTACGCTCTTCAATACGCTCTGCAAGTTCGTCAATTGGGGTTTGCAGGTAAATCACCAAATCTGGCTTTGGCGATTTTAATTGCAAGTGCGTGTAAATTTGGTGATACAAAGCATACTCTTCATCATCCAAATTCAGCCTTGCAAATAGCGGATCTTTTTCCAAGAAAAAATCTGCAACGGTGGGCGCAGAAAACAAATCGCGCTGCGTCATATCCGCAATCTGGCGCGAGCGTTGAAACAGGAAAAAAAGCTGGGTTGGCAATGCGTAACGCTGCGCATCCTGATAAAAACGCGGTAAAAACGGGTTTGCTTCAGCCTTTTCACTGAGTAATTGCACCGAAAATTTGTCTGCTAACAATCTGGCTAGTGTGGTTTTCCCACTGCCAATTGGGCCTTCAACGACTATATATGGATATTTATTAAAGATACTCATCTAGATGTCTAATTTCTTAATGCCTTGATTTAAGTAAGTTTGGACTAATTCTACAATATTGCCACCATCGCGAAGTGTTAGGCTTGGTAGCGTTAATTTGGGTGCAATTTCAGCCAAGGGCAGTAATACAAAACTGCGCAAATGCATTCGCGGGTGCGGCAGTGTTAGTTTTTCGGTACGCATCACAACATCATCATAAAGCAATAAATCGCAATCTAACACGCGTGGCGCATTAGCATAGGGGCGTTCGCGTCCGGCTTCATTTTCAATGCCCAATATGGCATCTAACAATTCTGTTGGACTTAAATCAGTACTCACCTCAGCGACTGCATTAATAAATTCAGGTATCGACTTTAATTGCTCAGGGTCATAACCCAAAGGCTCTGTTAAATATAAGCTGGAAGTTTTGATTACATTGGTTTTAGGCAGCTTATCTAAGCGATCAAATGCATTATTTACTTGTAAAACAGGGTCTTGCAAATTGCTGCCCAGTGCAATGTAGGCAGTGTGTTCGTACATTGCTGGCATTATTCAATGGATCCCAATATTGTTTTATCACTAGCCAATGGTTTTTTGCGGCTACGTTTGCGGCGCTTTTTTGGTGCGGTGTCTGGTAGCAGCATGCTAGTGCGTTCATCTGGTTTGGCTTCTGCAAAGGTGGTCCACCAAGTACCCAAATCAGCATCCATTTCGCCAGAGTCACAGCGTAATAGTAAAAAATCATAGCCAGCGCGGTAGCGCGGATGCTCTAAAATACCAAAAGGACGTTTGCCAGCGCGCTGCTCAAAGCGCGGTTGTAAACCCCAAATCTCTTTCATGGTGGCAGTATGCCGATTATGAATCGCCAGTTTTTCCGCTTGCGTGGCAATCACCTCATTCATCGCCATATGCAGCGCTGGGATAAAGCTTTCACCTTTGTCTTGATAAATTTGCCAAGCGGCTAGCACTTCATGCCACAGCAAACAGGCGAATAAAAAGCTGGGATTAGCCGATTTTCCCGCCAGAATGCGGTCATCGGTATTCTTAAGGGCAAGCATCACAAAACGTTCGCCCATTGGCTGCTCTAGCACTACATCCAGCATCGGCAGTAATCCATGATGCAAATGCTGTGCGCGCAAGGTATTCACACTTTCAATGGCATGGCCTGACAAAAACAGCTTTAGCATCTCATCAAATAAACGGCTAGGCGGCACGTCTTGTAGCAAATCTGCGTTCTTGGCGATAGGCGCTTGAGTGGCTGCATCGATTTTTAAGCCCAATTTTGCCGATAAGCGTACAGCACGCAACATGCGTACAGGGTCTTCTTGGTAGCGCGTCAGCGGGTCGCCAATCATGCGCAATAGATTGGCTTTAATATCGGCTACGCCGTTGTGAAAATCCAAGACATCTTCATTGGCAGGGTTGTAATACAAAGCATTAGCTGTAAAGTCGCGGCGCGCGGCATCTTCTTCAACGCTACCAAAAATATTGTCGCGGATAATGCGGCCGCTGTCGTTGGTTTTGGCATCACCTTCCCTGGCGGCTTGAGCACCGCCAGAAGCTAAAGAAACAGCGTCATGATGGCCGCGGAATGTCGATACCTCAATCGTCTCTTGCCCCCATAACACATGCACCAAACGAAAACGGCGGCCAATAATACGTGAACGACGGAATACGCGGTTGACTTCTTCTGGTGTGGCATTGGTCGCAATATCAAAATCTTTCGGCTTGTAATTCAGCAGTAAATCGCGCACTGCACCACCTACAATAAAGGCTTCAAAACCTGCTTTTTGCAAGCCATCGCAGGTTTTTAGCGCCGCTTGGCTGATTAAGCTTTTATCAATTTTATGCGTTTTGGCCAAGATTTTTTTAGCCATGCTGGTATCAATGCTGTCGGCTTGGTTGATGGAAACCGTGGCTTTGGTTCTTTTGCTAAAAACTTTTTGCAGGAATCTTTTAATCATATTGATTATTTCTTAAACTCATTTTTCCACAGCACATCAGGCATGCCAGCTTCTACATTTAAAACGCGGCACAACACAAATAATAAATCAGATAGCCGATTAATATATTGTAAAGATATTTCAGTGATTTTTTCTTGTGCGTTCAAGGTATGCATTTGCCGCTCAGCACGCCTGCAAACGGTTCTAGCTAAATGGCAATAAGCTGCAGCACGGCTACCACCTGGCAAAATAAACTCTTTTAATGGTGGTAAATTATCATTCCACTCATCTAAAATTGTTTCTAAGGCTTTCACACGTTCAGGCTTAATTAAGTCATAGCCTGGCATGCAAATTTCGCCGCCCATATCAAACAAATCATGCTGCACACGCGTTAAGCAATCGCGAATTTTGGCAGATACAGGTTCTGTCAATAATAAACCAAGCACAGAATTTAGCTCATCTACATCGCCCATCGCTACGACACGCAAACTATCTTTTGCTACGCGTGTGCCATCGCCCAAGCCTGTAGTACCCATATCGCCTGTGCGCGTGTAAATTTTGCTAAGCCTATTTGCCATTTAAAATCCTATATAATTCAAGCATTATAAATCATCCAATCGTATTTCGATGACTTCACTTTCATTGAATAAGCAGTCAATTTTAAGTCGTAATAGCCCCATCGGCGTGTTTGATTCTGGCGTTGGCGGCATTAGCGTGTTAAAGCACATCCATGCACTACTACCACATGAAAATTTGCTCTATGTGGCTGATAGCAAATACGCGCCTTATGGTGGCAGAACCCCAGCCGAAATCACAGCGCGTTGTTGTGAGATTGCCGATTTCTTGATTGCAAAAAACGCCAAGGCCTTAGTGGTGGCTTGCAACACGGCCACTGCAGCGGCGATTGATGCCATGCGTGCAAAATATGATTTACCCAGCTTTAATATTCCAATCATAGGCATGGAACCAGCGGTAAAGCCTGCCGCCGCCGCGACTAAAAACGGCATTATCGGCGTGCTAGCAACCGTGGGTACGCTTAAAAGTGCGCAGTTCGCTGCTTTGTTGGAAACATATGGTCGTAATGTAGAAGTAGTGACGCAAGCCTGCGTAGGCCTAGTAGAGTGCATTGAGCGCGGCGAGTTAACACATGAAAACACCCTAAAATTGATTCAGCAGTACTGCAAACCGCTATTAAATGAAGGTGCAGATACAATCGTTTTAGGCTGTACGCATTACCCATTCGTGCGCCCTTTGATTGAGCAGGCAGTGGGTAAAGAAGTTGCACTGATTGATACTGGTGCGGCGGTGGCTAAGTATTTGCAAAAACGCTTGCAAGAACTGGGTTTGTTGTCTGAATCACAAAAAGCGGCAAACCTTGTTTTTTATACGAATAGTAATGCAGAAAATGCAAAGCAGGTGATTAGCCAATTGTGGGGTCAGTCAGCCGAAGTTAAACGCTTATAGTACTTTGCGCAGAGTATGTTTGCCTTAGCCTATTTAATTTGTCTTCAATTGCATTAAATAAAGGTCTTTTAGTATTATTTGCTTGCGCGCATTCTGCCTGAATTGCCCATAATGCCTGAGTTGTTATATTGTGAGCATCACAACGCGTTAATAATTCTTCTAGCAAACACCCAAAAGCATGCGATTCAATTCTTTGCAGGCTAAACGATTGAGCAAGATTATCTATAGGCAAAAACGATGCTCCGCCAAAATCGCTTAATATAACTTCATCATTGCTATTGCTGAGTATATTGTGCGCATACAAATCGCCATGCGTAATGCCTTGCACATGCAAGTGAGAAACTACATAGGCTATGCTGTGCGCGATAGTTAATACGTTTCCCAGGCTAAATTTGGTACTGGCGGCATAAACATCGCGGCTGCAGGATTCAAAGCTGGGTGGGTCTGCAAGCACCGTTAAATCACTATTCATTAACGGCATCGCCATGCCTTGTGCACCTTCGGGATGCTGGCTAATAATGCCCTCTAAGCCCAACAAGTTAGGGTGCTGACCAGCAAGAGCAGTAGCATGCACTTCGCAGCGCGGCAGGCCATCACTGGTTAAATCGGCTTTAAACATTTTGACTGCAATCGCTTTGTTTGTAAGTGCATCTTTTTGCCAAAGAGCCTTGTAAATCAAACCAGAAGCGCCTTCGCCTAGTTGTTGCTGTAGCTGTAAACTTGCCCAATCAATCTGGGTAACAGCCTGTTTTGCGATTAGTTTGTTTTCAATGGCATCACTAAATGGGTTGCCTGCATAAGCCAGCCAACTTAATTTAGGTAAGCTAAATAGCCATTCAGGTAGCGATTGCAACTGGTTGGCGGAGATTCTCAGTAACTCAAGTTTTTTGCAGTTTGCTAGCGTTTCTGGCAACTCTTTTAACCGGTTGCCTGCCAACATCAGTTTTTGCATATGCTGGCAATCGCCAATAGCATCGGGCAATCTACTGAGCGCGTTATCCGTTAAGATTAACCAGCGCAAGGCCTGCGTGGGGATTGCGTTTTCAGCAATATGGCTGATTTGATTAGCCTTGAAACCAATCATGCTTAAGCTGTGGCACTTACCCAATGCCTCTGGTAAATGCGTAAATTGATTAGATGAGCAGAATAAAATCCGTAACTTATGCAGTTTATCAATATCGTCTGGTAATGAGCTTAGTGCGTTGCCAGATAAATCCAGTATTTCTAATGTATCGGCTAGCGTAAAGATTTCTGCTGGAAATTCGGTCAAGCCACACTGAAGTTTAAGGTGGGTACTGCCTTGTAACTGGCCTGCTTTAAGCAGGCTTAAGGTATCGTCTTGCGGATAATTGGAATTCACAAAAGAATGGCGAGAAGACTAAAACTAGTGATGCGAGATCACTTCGCCTGCTTTTAATCTGTAATGAGTACCGCAATAAGGGCAAGCAACATGCCCTGTTGCGGCAACATCTAAAAATACCCGCGGGTGACTTGCCCAAAGCGCTACCTCTTTGGTAGGGCAGTGCAAGGGCAGGTCTTTTGCGGTGACTTCTATCTCTTTAACGTCTGACATTTAAATACTTTCTTCTGCTTAGACTTTTCTAACAATTAAACTAGCGTTAACCAGTCTGCATGCTTGGCAGATTTGCCAGTAACCACATCAAAGAATAGTTTTTGCAATTGCTTGGTGACAGGGCCAGCGGTACCAGTGCCTATATTGCGGCGGTCAAGTTCACGGATTGGCGTTACTTCTGCGGCAGTGCCTGTAAAAAAGGCTTCGTCTGCAGAATACACTTCATCGCGCGTGATGCGTTTTTCAATCACTTGCAAACCAATTTCACCCGCTAATTGCACGATAGTGTCGCGGGTAATGCCTTCTAAAGCAGATGTTAGATCAGGCGTATACAGTTTGCCGTTACGCACGATAAAGATATTTTCGCCAGAACCTTCAGCAACAAAGCCATCAACGTCTAATAGCAATGCTTCATCGTAGCCATCTTGCGCTGCCTCTTGATGCGCCAGAATAGAGTTCATATAGTTGCCATTGGCTTTGGCTTTACACATGGTGATATTCACATGATGGCGTGAGAACGAGCTGGTTTTAACACGGATACCGTTATCCAGTGCTTCTTGACCCATATACGCTCCCCATTTCCAAGCCGCAACAATGACATGCGTTGAAAGTGTTTTAGCTGAAATGCCCATCGCCTCTGCGCCGTAGAACGCCATCGGTCGCATATAGGCTGATTCCAGATTATTTTCACGCACCGCTGCTTTTTGCGCTTCCATCAGCTCTTCTTTGGTAAATGGCATTTTCATGCCCAAGATATGCGCACTTCTAAATAAGCGGTCAGTATGTTCTTTCAAACGGAAAATCGCAGTACCTTTATCAGTTTTGTATGCGCGCACGCCTTCAAATACGCCCATTCCGTAGTGCAAGGTGTGTGTTAAAACGTGGGTAGTGGCATCGCGCCAATTCACCATTTTACCGTCATACCAAATAACGCCGTCGCGGTCTGCCATGCCGCCTGAAGTTGCTGCTGGGTTTGCCATACTATTCCTTAAAGCTATCAATTTTGCAAAACCATTATTGTAAACTAAAGGGAGAACTTCTCTATGCATGTTAAAATCAAAATATTGAAAAAATACAGTGTTTAATAGGAGTTTTAGCGATGAAAAAAATATTATTAGCAGGCTTGGTATTGTTTTTAAGTGCTTGTAACCCAAATGCCCAGTCAGGCGCAGATAGTAAAGCTGCAAGCTTTGTGGGCACAGATATTACAGGGGCAGATTTCCTTAAGCCATTAGCATTAACAGACCACAACGGCAAAATGCGTACCATGAGTGATTTTAAAGGCAAGGTAGTGACGCTATTTTTTGGCTATACGCATTGCCCAGACGTTTGCCCAACAACGATGGTTGATTTGAAACAAACCATGAAGTTATTGGGAAATAAAGCCGATGAAGTGCAGGTGATATTCGTCACTGTAGATCCGCAGCGCGATACGCAAGAGGTGTTGGCGCAATTTGTTCCATCATTTGACCCACGTTTTATTGGCTTATGGGGTAGCTTGCAAGAGACTGCCGAAACATTAGGCAACTTTAAAATTTATTACTCAAAAGTAGAAAATAAAGCCAAAACTGACTACACAATAGACCATAGCGCGGGTATGTATGTGTTTGATAAAGAAGGAAAAATTAGACTTTATTTGGATTATGGTCAAAAACCAGCTGATATTGCCAGTGATCTGACTAAATTAATGCAAAATACAGATTAATAAAAGATTAAAAGGGGCTTTGAGCCCCTTTTTTATGTTGACCAACGATGATTGCTTTATCAAGCTAGCAGAAAATTCTTATGCGAAATTACAGGTAATGTAAATTTACATGCGGTGCAATTGCGGCGATAGCGCTTTCAAAGCTTTTTCGGCTTGTTTGTAATCGGGAAACAAGCTTTCAACCACCGCCCAAAACTTGGCGGAATGATTCATTTGTTTTAAATGCGCTAACTCGTGGCAAATTACATAATTAATAATGTTCGGCGGCGCTTGTAATAAGCGCCAGTTCAGCCGCACTTCACCACGGCTATTGCAACTACCCCAGCGTGATTTTGCGTTAGAAAGCGTTAACGGTGGCGTTGGCACACCCAATTTAGCCGCTAAAATAGTTAATCGGCGGCCAAAATCTGCCATTGCTTGCTTTTGATACCAATGCACCACTTTACGGTGTACCAGCGCATGATTATCTGGCGTTGGGGTTGCCATTATTAATGTGTTGGCATCTAAAACTAAGGCTTTGTTGCTGGAATTTTTTACAATAGTTAGCTGAATATCTTGGCTTAAATACAGCAAATGTTCACCATCTACCCATTCAATCGCGGCTACCTGATTAGCTGCGCGTGCTTGCAATTTGTTTAGTATCCAGCCCGATTTTTCTTGCAAAATTTGATTAAGCTGAAAAGCAAAAATGCGCTTTGGGGCATGAACCACCAAGCCATCAGCCGTAATTTTTAGCCCAACGGTGCGGCGCGGCCGATGTTCTAGCAAATAAGAAATCGTTTCACCATTGGCAAGTGTCAATATTTGATTCGCCATTATTGGTTCAGCACCAGCATTTCTGCTTCAATCCACGCTTCAACTAATTGATTCGCAGCATCTGCT
This sequence comes from Methylotenera sp., assembly GCA_021732405.1. GTDB lineage: Bacteria > Pseudomonadota > Gammaproteobacteria > Burkholderiales > Methylophilaceae > Methylotenera_A. The sequence goes on along the minus strand of JAKFVB010000036.1, from coordinate 6,005 downwards.
TTTAATCCGGTTGTTTGTATGGCTGGCCCAATATGCATCTGAATCAGGCCTGGTTTTTTAATAAAGCTGTTCTTAGCCCAAAACTCACCTGCGTTATGCGCAACAGGCACAATTTGCGTGCTGGTATGTGTGGCCAACCATGCGCCGCCAATATGATATTTGCCGCGCTCACCTGGCGCTTTGCGCGTACCCTCTGGAAAAATGACTATCCATAAACCCTTACTGAGCCTATCTTTGCCTTTTGAAACTAATTTTTTCAATGCCTCGCGGCCAGCGCTACGGTCAATGGCAATCGGCGAACTCATCGCTAAGCCCCAGCCGAATATAGGAATCCACAATAATTCGCGCTTCATCACATAAGACTGTTCAGGAAAAATCGCTTGAAATGCGAGTGTTTCCCATGCAGATTGGTGTTTAGATAAAATAATACTAGGCGTGCTTGGCAGATGTTCTAAGCCGCTGATTTTGTGGGTAATATTGCAAGTGATACGCAGCCACCAAATCATACTACGTGCCCAGCCAGAAATTAAGTAATTGCGCGTAATAGGATTAAGCGGCAGTGCTAAAAACGCCACTAAAGTAAAAATAGGCGCAGCAGTCACTTGGCCTAAAAAGAAGAGTACGGAGCGCAAAAGTAGCATTATATCAATCGGTTTTTTACTATTTTTAAGTGTTAACTTAAGTGTTAATTTAGTACTCTTCAGTAATAATATGTTGCACTGCTTCGGCCAAATCAGCAAAAACTAAGGTGTTTTTTGGCAAGATTTTGTCAGAGTGGCTTGCTTCAGCCAGCGTTTCTTCACCTTTACCCGTTTTAACTAAAATCGGTTTACAGCCTGCATCGGCAAAAGCGACTAAGTCACGGTGTGCATCGCCAACGCCATACACTTCGTCAAGCTCTACCGAAAATCGGCGGCCAATATCTTCTATCATGCCCGTTTTTGGTTTGCGGCAATTGCAATGGTCGTCCGCTGCGTGTGGGCAATAAAATAGCGCGTCAATACGTCCGCCCACCAAAGCCAACGCGCGGTGCATTTTGTCGTGAATGGCATTAAGCGTCACCATATCAAACAAGCCGCGCGCAATGCCGCTTTGATTAGTTGCCAAGGCGACGCGAAAACCTGATTGATTCAGTAATGCAATCGCCTCAAGGCTGCCAGCAATCGGAATCCATTCATTTGGGTTTTTGATAAAGTTAGCAGAATCTTGATTGATAACGCCGTCTCTATCTAAAATAACCAGTTTCATGTCGGTTTGCCTTAACTTGCCAGCTTAGATAAATCCGCCACGCGATTCATGGTTTGATGCAATGTCGCCAATAAGCCTAAGCGATTCGCCTTCAGCGCAGGGTCATCTGCATTCACCATCACGTTATCAAAGAAATCATCGACAGGTGCTTTTAATGCCGCCAAAGCTTTCAGCGAGCCAGTGTAATCGCCACTTTCAAATAGCTTATCCGCTTCTGGTTTTACTTTGCTTAGCGCTGTGTTTAAGGCGATTTCGGCGGGTTCTTGCAGTAAGTTTGCGTTTACTTCCGCTTTTACTTCACCTTCTACTTTTTTCAAGATATTACTGACGCGCTTGTTGGCAGCGGCTAGGGCGGGGGCTTCTGGTAAGGTTGAGAAGGTATGAACAGCGTTCAAGCGCTCTGGAATTTCACTTAAAAATTGAGGTGCAATTGACAAAACTGCATCTATTTCTTGTGGACTTGCCCCTAAATCGCGAAGACTTATACTTAGACGATCAAAACAAAACTCACGAATAGCAGATGCAGTTTTTACTTGATCATCAAAGCTTAAATTAAATGGGGATAAAGCATCAATAATAATATCGCCAAATCTGAGTGGAATTTTCGCTTCTATTATTATTCTGAGAATACCAAGTGCTTGTCTGCGGAGAGCAAAAGGATCTTTGTCACCAGTAGGTTTTTCGCCAATACTGAATAAACCAACTAGGGTTTCTAACTTATCAGCTAAAGCTAAAACGATGCCAACCGTTTCACGTGGCAATTCATCACCAGAAAATCGCGGCTTATAATGATCCTCTATGGCAAAAGCAATATCATCATCTAAGCCTTCATGCTGTGCATAATAACGCCCCATAATACCCTGCAATTCAGGAAACTCATTTACCATGTCAGTTAACAAGTCTGCTTTAGATATTCGTGCAGCTTTTACAACTTTTAGCGTTAGAGATGGATTTATTTTCTCAACAATAGATTGCGCAATTTTCGCTACTCGACCATTCCGCTTAGCTTGAGAACCAAGTTTATTGTGATAAACCACTTTATCTAAACCATCAATGCGGCTTTCCAATGTCTTTTTACGGTCTTGATCAAAAAAGAATTTCGCATCTGCCAGGCGTGGGCGCACTACGCGCTCATTGCCGCCAATCAGTGCGCTTGGGTCTTTTGGCGAGATGTTGGAAACGATTAAAAACTTATTGGTGAGTTTGTCATTAGTATCTAAAAGCGGAAAATATTTTTGATTCGCCTTCATGGTTAAAATCAAGCACTCTTGTGGCACTTCTAAATACACCTCTTCAAACTGGCCAAGCAGCACATTCGGGCGTTCTACCAAGGCAGTCACTTCATCCAATAATGCGTCATCTTCAATCGGTTTTAGGTTTTGCTTAGCCGCGGCCGCATTTAACTGGTTTGCGATTTCAGCTTTTCTATTGGCAAAACTGGCAATCACGGCGCCTTCGTCTGAAAGTTGTTGTTCATAGCTATCGGCATGCTTAATGGTAATCACAGGCTGTTTTGCCTCAAAGCGGTGACCGTGCGTAATATTGCTGGCATTTAAGCCCAGCGCGCTTACCGCGATAGTACTGCTGCCATGCATAGCGACTAAACCATGTGCAGGACGCACAAAATTAACACTTTCCCAACCCGGATTTTGCGTATTCTCATGCAATTGGTAAGTCATCACTTTAGGAATGGGCAATTTAGCAATCGCTTCATTCAATGCTTTTTGCAAACCATCTTGCAGGGTCACACCTTCTTGTAGCACATCTAAAAACAGCGTGTTATTGTCATTTTTAAGGTTTGCAACGGCAGACGCATCTGCGCCTAAACTTTGCAATTTTTTAATGAGTGCTGGGCTAGCGTTGCCATTGGCATCCAAGCCTACATTGGCAGGCATCAGCTTTTGTGATATCTGCTTGTCAGCCGCTTTATCGGCTACATATTTGATATGCGCAGCTAAACGACGTGGCGTTGCAAAAGCGGTGACAGCAGCATTTTCTAAAGTCAAACCCTGTGTTTTCAGCGATTCAAATAACACGCTTGAAAAAGCTTCACCCAGTTTATTTAAGGCTTTTGGCGGTAACTCTTCAACAAACAGTTCAACCAATAGGTTTTTATTATGTGGATTCTTTTCCATGCTTATGCTACTGCTTTCTTTGCTGACTCTAACTTTACTAAACCGGCTAATACTTCATCTGCCCAATTCTTAGGCGCCATTGGGAAGCCTAATCTGGCGCGGCTATCAAGGTAGCTAGCAGCAACGGCACGCGCGATATTGCGGATTTTTCCGATATAGGCAGCGCGCTCAGTCACGCTAATTGCGCCACGCGCATCCAGCAAGTTAAAGGTATGCGCGGCTTTTAATACTTGTTCGTAGGCGGGCAGGGCGAGTTTTTGTTCAACTAAATTAGTAGCTTGTTTTTCATGCGCAATAAAAGCGGTAAATAGAAAGTCCACATCAGAATGTTCAAAGTTATAAGTCGATTGCTCTACCTCGTTTTGGTGGAACACATCGCCATACTTTACGTTTTCAGAGTATTGCAGATCGTATACGCTATCTACGCCTTGCAAATACATGGCTAAACGTTCTAAGCCGTAAGTAATTTCACCCGTGATTGGCTTGCAATTGATGCCACCCACTTGCTGGAAGTAGGTAAATTGCGTGACTTCCATGCCATTGAGCCAGACTTCCCAGCCCAAACCCCATGCGCCCAAGGTCGGGTTTTCCCAGTCGTCCTCTACAAAGCGGATATCATTTTGTTTTAAATCAAAACCCAACGCTTCCAGTGAACCCAAATACAGCTCCAAAATATTAGATGGCGCGGGTTTTAATACCACTTGGTACTGATAGTAATGCTGCAATCGGTTTGGGTTTTCGCCATAACGACCATCTTTTGGGCGACGGCTTGGTTGTACATAGGCGGCTTTCCAAGGCTCAGGGCCTAGTGCGCGCAAGAATGTAGCCGTATGCGAAGTGCCTGCGCCGACTTCCATATCGTATGGTTGTAGCAAAGCACAGCCTTGCTTATCCCAGTATTGCTGTAAAGTTAAAATGATTTGCTGAAAGGTCAATACCATGATTAATATTGCTTAAACGAAAAGTCTAATTTTACCTTAGAAAACTTCTTTTTCGCCAAAGTAGCAATAGTAAAGCCCCAAAACAAAACACAATAAATGGCCAATTGCCCCAGCGCACATAAGGCGTTATGCCTGAGTAGCCTTGTGCTTGCACATTGAGTGTCGTTTTTACATCATGTGGGGCATGCGCCATCACATAACCATGCGTATCAATCGCCGCAGTAGCCCCCGTATTGGTCGCGCGTAGCATCATGCGCCCAGTTTCTAATGCGCGTGCTTGGCTAAATTGCATATGCTGGTCTGCTGCGTACGATTTGCCATACCATGCGTCATTGCTAATATTCACTAATAGCGTGGCGGCAGGTAATTGCTGAATGATTTCTTCACCAAATACATCTTCATAACAAACATTTACCGCCACTTTTTGATTACCCAATTGCATCGGCGTTTGATACGCTCCGCCGCGTGATAAGTCGCTTAACGGCATATTCAGCCAGTCGCGGTAAATCCAGCCAAATATTTGTTTTAATGGAATAAATTCACCAAATGGCACTAGATGATTTTTAGCGTAACTTTGAGTGGGCGCTGTACCAAAGCTAAAAGCGCTATTGAAATATTCACCACTTTTTTCATTTAACTCAACCAATCCCACAATCATATCGCCATTATTTTGCTTGGCGTGATTGGTTAAAGTGTCTGTGATGCTTGCATCTAATCGGCTGGAAATCACAGGTAACGCGGTTTCTGGCAGCACGATTAATTGCGCTTTGCTGGCTGTTGCCATTTTAATGTAGGTGTTAATGGTATTTTGCGCAGTATCGGGTGACCATTTTGTATCTTGCGCAATATTGCCTTGTATGAGCGTAGCGTTGATTGGTTTGCCGATAGGCGTTGACCATTCAACCGCTTTTAATAAATTGCCTGCGACTATAATCAACACTAAAGTGATAATTGCATTTCGCTTGTAGAGCTTAGAAAGATTAGCCGTTGCCAGCCAACACGCAATTATTGCCGCCACAAAAGCAGTAATAACGGATAAGCCGTACACGCCAACAATTGGCATATAGCCTGCAAATGGGCTATGCGGAACCTGACTGTAACCCAAAGTTAACCATGGAAAACCAGTGAAAATCCAGCTACGTACCCAATCAGATAAACCCCACAAAACAGGCGCGCTGATGATTAAAAAGCCAAATCGTTTGCTGAAATAACCGACCAAGCCCACAAATAGCGCCATAAAAGCGCATAGGCAAAAGGTAGCAAATCCTGCAAACCACCAAGGCATGCCGCCAAAATCGTGCAGGCTGATATAAATCCAATAAATACCGACAACATACAAACCTAATCCAAATTGAAAGCCTAATTTAAAGGCAGATTTGGCTGAGTCTGTTTTTAGCCATAAATAAATAATACCAACCAGTGACAATATCGCAGCAGGGAAGATGTAAAAAGGTGCAAATGCTAAAACAGCAAAAGCGCCTAACAAGTAAGGAAAAGCGAAACGGAGTCTGGTAAAAAATTGCATTATTGAGATGGGTTAATCATGTGAATAGTGCATTGTAATCAATTTACAATTATTTATAGCATTCCATGACAAAACGTTGACAACAGCTTAAGCTAAGCCCTATATTACTTTTGCTACACATTACTCGTTTTATTTTAATTTTAAGGGGAAATCGCA
>JAKFVB010000015.1 GCA_021732405.1 Methylotenera sp. | reverse complement strand
AATGATGTCTACTACATGCAGGCTGGGGACTTTGTGGTAGATGATGTTGGTAATAATACTATTAATGCCAACGTTGGTTATTCTGATTTGCAACTGTATGGTTCGGCACTTGCGATTGGAACAGCGTTTGGAAGTTATATTTTTGTAGACAATGGTTTAACTAGCGGCTTTAACAATACATACAATTTAAATGGCATCACAATAAGCCATGCAGATCTTATTGGAAATAATTACAACGAATCAGTGAATTTGAGTACAAATACTCAATTAGCAATAGGTGGTTCGCAAAGTGACAACTTGTCAGCTGGGACCAGTTCAAACACTACATTAAGAGGTGGTGGTGGCAATGATAATCTCTATGGCGCAGGAGGTGGAGACACACTTATTGGTGGAGTTGGGAATGATAATCTGGACGGTGGCGCAGGGGCTGATACTTATGTTTTTGGCAGAGGACAAGGTGTAGATACGATTAGTAATGCAGACTCGGATTTATTAGGTATAAATGCCGATAGTGTTTTACTCGATGCAGGCATTACGCCAGACGACATTGTATTAACAAGAACAATTAATGACTTGAAAGTTATGATTAGTGGTACTGATGATGAGTTAGTAATTACAAATTATTTTAATCAAGACGGTACAACATCAAATGCTGTGGAGTTTATTAAATTTGCAGATGATACAACCTGGGATATTGCTACAGTTAAAAATAAGCTGCTCGTTCCAACTAATGGTAATGATGTTATTTCTGGTTATGCAACAAATGACACATTGAATGGTGCAGATGGGAATGACATCATTGATGGTGGTGCGGGTGATGACACGCTAGATGGCGGTGCAGGCAACGATACACTTAAAGGTAATGCAGGAGCAGATACCTATTTATTTGGTGTAGGGTCAGGCCAAGACTCCATTGATAATTTAGATACGGATGCTTTAGGCATTAATGCCGATAAAATTTTGCTTGGTGCCGGTATTACTCAATCGGATGTCACTTTTAAACGTGCTGACTCAGATCTTATTTTAAGTATTAATAACACTTCAGATACATTAACAGTCCTGAATTATTTTAACTTGGATGCAACTGGCCCTGACTCTTTAGAAAACATTCAATTTAGTGATGGATCCATTTTAACTATAGAATCAGTAAAAGCTTTATTGGCAAGTGGTGGTGCAGGCGATGATGATTTGTATGGCTATTCTACAAATGACAATATTAGTGGGCAGGCTGGTAATGACCGTATTTTTGGCTATGCAGGTGATGACGTTCTTAATGGGGGCAGCGAGTCAGACATGCTGTACGGAGGTCAAGGTAACGATATCTTGCTAGGTGGTACAGGTAATGACTTGCTTGATGGTGGCATTGGTAGTGATTCTTTATCTGGTGGTGAAGGTAACGACATTTATTATGTTGATGATGTTGCCGATGAAGTTATTGAATTAAATGGGCAAGGTGTAGATGAGGTTTTAAGTTCAATCACTTATTCATTAAGTGGGGGTGTGGAAAATTTAAAATTAGTTGGAAACGCTAACATTAATGGAATTGGTAATTCTGAAAATAATATATTAATTGGCAACTCTGCTAGCAATCAATTGTATGGTTTAGGCGGTAACGATAGCTTAGATGGTAGTACAGGTGAAGACACTTTGGTTGGCGGTGCTGGAGATGATAGTTATTATGTAGACAGCGCTCTTGATGTGCTTGTAGAAATAGCCAATGAGGGAATTGATTCAGTTTATGCTAGCGCAAACTATACGTTATCAGCCAACATAGAAAATTTAATTCTTGATGCGTCTGCAGGAAATATCAACGCTTCAGGTAATGCCGAAGCTAATTTTATCAAAGGCAACAGCGGTAACAATCGCTTAGATGGTGGCTCGGGCGCGGATATACTTGATGGTGGTAGTGGAAACGACACTTATGTTATTGACACAGCATTAGATCAAATTGTAGAGAGTGCTGCAGGTGGCATGGACACGGTGGAAAGTAACATCACATATATATTAACTGATGCCGCCCTTGAAAATCTCACGCTAACAGGCTCAGCTAACTTAAATGCTACGGGTAATGACGCAACAAACCAACTGACAGGCAACAGTGGTAATAACCGTATTGATGGTGGATTAGGTGCGGATGTAATGTCTGGAGGTGCAGGCAATGATACATATATTACTAACGAAGCAGGCGATAGTATTAATGAAGGTTTTAATGAAGGTGTTGATACAGTTGAACGTAACTATGAAACTTTAAATGTACTTGAAAGTAATGTAGAAAATTTAGTATTAAAAATAAATGTAGTACACGGAAAAGGCAACGAGTTAGGTAACGTGATTACAGGTAATGCAGCTGATAATAGTCTGCTCGGCTTGGGGGGTAATGACACTTTATCTGGTGAGCAAGGCAATGATGAGTTAGACGGTGGTGCAGGTGTTGATACTTTAATAGGTGGTTTAGGCAATGATATTTACCACGTTGACGATGAAACAGATGTGGTTGTAGAAATTGCCGCCGAAGGCATTGATACAGTGTTCACAAGCGCAAATTACGTTTTATCTGCTCACGTTGAGAACTTAACTTTAAATGCAGCAGCAGGCTATATTGATGGCACAGGCAATTCTGAAGCTAATCATATTATCGGTAACAGTAGTGGCAATCGCTTAGACGGTGCGGCAGGAGCTGATATATTAGAAGGCGGTGATGGCGATGACACTTATGTCGTTGATAATTTGTCAGATCAAATCATAGAGACTGAAACGGGTGGTAACGATACTGTAGAAAGTAGCATTACTTACACGCTATCGAATATTTTAGAAAATCTAATCTTACTAGGCGAAGCTAACTTAGATGCCACAGGTAACGACGACTCTAACCAAATCGAAGGAAATAGCGGCAACAACAGAATCGATGGTGGATTAGGCTCTGATGAAATGTCTGGCGGATCAGGCAATGATATTTACATTGTTGAAGATGAAGGCGACAGTGTTAACGAAAGTTTTGATGAAGGTATTGATACCATAGAGCGTAGTTATGACACGCTTTATATACTTGAAAGTAACGTCGAAAACTTAATTCTAAAAGAAGAAGTGATACATGGTAATGGTAACGAACTTGATAATGTGATTACAGGTAATGCTGCTGATAATAGTTTACTGGGTTTAGATGGTGATGACACACTATATGGTTTGGCTGGCAATGATGCCTTATTCGGCAGTGAAGGTGCTGATACCCTTATCGGCGGTCTAGGAGACGATTACTACGAAATTGATAACATTAATGATGTAGTTATCGAAGCTGCAGGCGAAGGTGATGACTTTGTCCGCAGTACCGTCACTTATACACTTGGTGCAAATGTTGAACGTGCCGCAGTTGATGGATTTGACGACCTAAACCTTACAGGTAATGCATTAAATAATGGATTGTTTGGAAGTGCTGGTAACAATGTATTGACTGGTGGTTTAGGTACAGACTTTTTAACTGGCGCAGAAGGTGATGACGTATATGTATTCAATAGAGGTGATGGGCAAGACACTATTGATAATACCGATGTACTCGGTGCTACAGATACACTTCAGTTTGGTGCTGGTGTAACCGATAATGATGTGCTGGCATTTCAATCAGGTAATAACATCTTCTTTAAAATAAAAGGATCTGCTGACCAAATTGCCTTAGTTAATTATTTTGCTGCTAATAGCCAAGATGAAAACGGTGAAACACAAGATCACAAGATAGATTATATTGAATTTAACAATGGTGTGGTTTGGGATCAGGCAATGATTCAAACGGTAGTTAATCGTGCCAATAACAATCATTCACCTACAGTGAATAGCTATTTACCGAACTTACAAGCTAGGGCAAATAGTTTATTCACTTACACAGTGCCGTTAAGCACGATCACAGATCCTGATGTTTGGGATTCAGTTACTTACAGTATTAAGATGCAAGATGGATCACCAGTGCCCTCATGGCTCACTTTTGATGCTACTACGAGGGTGATTTCTGGTACGCCAACAGTTAGTAACGTTGGTAGTCTACAGTTTGTGTTGTGGGGTACGGACAACTACGGTTATGCCGCAGGTGAGTTTGTTACATTGAATGTTGCTGCGCCGAATCGCACTCCTGTACTTTCAACACCATTACTAGATCAAGCTGCCGCTCAAGGTGGTGTGTTCAACTATACGGTTTCGGCAACAGCGTTCACTGATCCAGACTCTGGTGATACGCTAAGTTACAGCGCCACTTTAGCAGACGGTAGCGCATTACCCAGTTGGTTAAGCTTTAATGCTGCAACACGAGTGTTTAGCGGTACACCTCCGACTACTGGCACGATCAGCATCAAATTAATAGCCAAAGACACGGGTAATCTTTCAGCATCCGATGTATTTGATATTGTGACTAGCGTTCAAAACTTAACCCTTAATGGTACTACAGGCGCAGACACTTTAAATGGCGGTGCAGGTAATGATGTCTTAAGTGGATTGGGTGGCAATGATGTGCTTAATGGTTTTGCAGGTAACGACACTTTAAATGGCGGGACTGGTAATGACACGATGGTCGGAGGACAAGGTGATGATGTATACACCGTGGACGCCACTACCGACGTTGTCACTGAAAACTTGAACGAAGGCACTGACCTAGTCAACGTCGCTATAGCCACCACCAGTGGCACCTACACTCTATCCGCAAATGTAGAAAATGCCACTCTAACAAATACAGTTGCATTTACATTAACAGGTAACGCTTTAGATAACGTCTTAATAGGCAATGCTGCAGCTAATACGCTCAATGGCGGTGACGGTAACGACACGCTTAACGGTCTTGCTGGTAGCGATACCATGGTGGGCGGTTTAGGTAACGATACCTTCGTTATTGATGCGACTGGAGATGTGGTCACTGAAGCCGCAAGTGCAGGTACGGATACCGTTAACGTAGCGATTACCACTGCAGGCGGTACTTATACAGTTGCAACTAACGTTGAGAACGCAACGCTTACCAATACTGTCACCTTTAACCTCACAGGTAATGCCTTAAACAATGTACTGACTGGTAATAGTGCTGCAAACGTATTAAATGGAGGTGCAGGTAATGACACCATGATTGGTGGCGCTGGAAATGATACTTATACAATTGATGTAACAACAGATGTCATTACCGAAAATGTTAACGAAGGAACCGACTTGGTTAACGTTGCTATCACTACTGCGGGTGGTACTTATACAGTTGCTACCAACGTAGAAAATGCCACTTTGACAAACACTGTCGCATTTACATTAACCGGTAATGCATTTGATAACATCCTCACGGGTAATACTGCTGCTAATACACTAAACGGCGGTGACGGCAATGATACGTTGAATGGCTTGGCTGGCAATGACACCATGCTAGGCGGTCTAGGTGATGACATTTACACAGTAGATGCAACTGGTGATGTTATAACAGAGAGTCTTAATCAAGGTACAGACTTTGTAAACGTAGCAATTGCCACTACCAGCGGTACTTATACAGTGGCTGCCAACGTAGAAAATGCAACTTTAACGAATACAGTTGCATTTACGTTAACTGGCAATGCACTAGATAACGTCCTTACTGGTAATGCTGCAGCTAACACGCTCAATGGTGGTGACGGTAACGACACGCTCAATGGACTCACTGGTAACGATACCATGGTCGGTGGTTTAGGTAACGACACCTACACGATTGACGCGACAGGTGATGTGGTTACAGAAGCTGCAAGTGCCGGAAGCGATACGGTGAATGTTGCGATTGCCACTGCAAGTGGCACTTACACAGTTGCTGCCAACGTTGAAAATGCCTTTTTAACGAATACCGTAGCTTATAACCTCACTGGCAATGCATTAGCTAACTTCCTAAAAGGTAATGCAGCCAATAACACTTTAACGGATACCGCTGGTGGTAACGATATTCTGCAAGGTTTAGCGGGTATTGACACTTTTAATGACACTGTGGGAAACAATCTATTCGATGGCGGTATTGGCAATGATGTGATGACTGGAGGTTCTGGTCGAGAAATCTTTATTGGTGGTCAAGGCAACGACACTATTACCACAGGCACTGGCTACGACATCATCAGCTTCAACAAAGGTGATGGCCAAGACAGCATCAATGCCTCTACTGGTGCCGACAACACACTCAGTTTAGGTGGCAACTTTGCCTATAGTGACTTAAGCCTGACCAAGTCAACCAATAACCTGATTCTCAAAATAGGTGCAACTGATCAAATCACATTCACCAATTGGTATGCCTCTAGTCCCACCAACAAAAGTGTCGTCAATCTCCAAGTTATTGCAGAAGCGATACAAGGATTTAGTCTAGGCGGATCTGATGCACTACGTAACAATAACATTGAGAACTTTAACTTTACCAACCTCGTTGCTGCCTTTGACGCAGCAGGTGCAACTGCTAACTGGCAACTCACCGATGCACGTCTGACCACGCACCTGCAAGCAGGAAGTGACAGTGCAGCCATAGGTGGTGATCTAGCTTACCAATATGGTAAAAACAGCAACTTAACCGGTATGGGTTTGATAAATTCTCAAAGCGTTATTGCTGCTGCCAGCTTTGGCCAATCTGCACAGGCGTTAAATAACCCGAGTGTTTGGCAAGCTGAGGTCGTTAAACTTGCTTAAGTCAGTTGAAGTAACAAAATGGATTGAGGAAACATATTGAGCTTCCTCAATCCATCCTCTCAATCTCTATTACAACAGCCTGCGATTGATAATCGACAGCTAGATAGTTTCGACTTCGCACCAGGTATTTTAGGCGTTCAACAACGTCCGCCTTCTCCACTGCCACGCATAGTATTGCGTGGTGTTCTTATTCTATTTTTTGCACTGTTACTATGGGCACTCTTTGGTCGCCTAGATATGGTATCAGTCGCCGAAGGCAAGTTAGTCCCCATCAGCTATCTAAAAATCGTGCAGCCAGCTGATTCAGGCATTGTGCGTGAAATAGCCATCTCAGAAGGCCAGCATGTCAAAAAAGGCCAGCTCCTGATCCGTATGGACGCCAACTTATCTGAAGCCGATAGCAAGTCCATTCAAAACCAGCTACAACACAAAATACTCGAACTACGCCGAATAGAAGCAGAACTCAGTGGCAAGCCTTTTAAATTAATCCCAACTGATTCTGTAGAACTATTCAATCGCATTTACGCAGAATATCAATCCAACAGACGCGCGTTGGAAGATGATATTGCCGCTGAACAAGCTTCATTACAAAAAGCCTACAGTGAATTATCTTCTACCCAAGAAGTACAACGCAAATTAGAACAAACCCTTCCCAGTCTAAAAACGCAAGAAGCCGCTTACGATGAACTGGTCAAAGAAGGTTTTGCAGGTACATTGATGGCCCAAGAAAAACAGCGCGATCGCATTACTGTTGAGCAGGATTTACGTGCACAAGAATATAACGGCAAAAGCTTACAAGCCAGTATTTCCCAATCGCAGAGACGGCTTAATCAAATTCAATCAGACTATCGTCAAAAGTTAGAAGCAGAACGCGTGGCAATCTATGCAGAACACCAACGCCTGGAGCAAGAATGGGCTAAACAGTCGCATAAGAACAGTCTGCTTGAACTCAAAGCCCCGCAAGCCGGCATTGTAAAAGATTTGGCAACTCATACCCCAGGTACAGTCGTTTCCCCTGGTACCGTATTAATGACACTGGTACCTAATAATGAAGTACTGCAAGCTGAAGTGTGGTTGAAGAACGAAGACGCAGGCTTTGTGCATGCAGGTCAAGAAGTCAAACTAAAGCTGATGGCCTATCCCTTTCAAAAATACGGCATGATCGATGGCAAGGTCTTACAGGTCAGTGCCGATGCCACAGATAAATCAAGCGCCAATAATAATCAAAACGGGCCAAGCAACAGTGCGCAGAATCCTTCAGGATCAACACAGATGGCTTATCGTACCATTGTGCAATTCGATAAACAGAATCTTGAAATAGAACAACAAAAACTGTTACTCACGCCAGGGATGCAGGTAGCCGCAGAAATTAAGTTAACAGACCAAACAGTGATGCAGTATTTACTGTCACCGATTAGTAAAGCATTTCATGAAGCGGGACGAGAGCGTTAAGCCTAATCTTACTAAAGTCTAACAATAACAACCACTGACAGATCAATAGTCCACGTCAGTCATTTCAATGAGTTTACCTATTATGCGATTCACTATCCCGTATTTCAGTGCCATATTATTACTGCTATCACTATCAACTATTGTAAATTCCGCTGAATCCATTGAAGCAGACAATCAAACATTCACCAGAAAAAAACAAAGCCTATTAGATATCTATTTATTAGCACAGCAGAATGACCCAACTTGGGCCGCGGCACAGTTCAGCAACACAGCCGCCCAAGAAAAGTTAGAACAAGGCAAAGCTTTGTTCGGTCCAACAGTTAATTTCAATAGTAGCTACACCCGCTCTAACACGGATATACACTACATCGGTGGCAATACGGTATTTAATAATAACAATCAGTCAGAAGCATTTAATACCTTGAATTACGGCATTAACGTTAATCAACCCTTGTACCGCCAACAAAATACAGTGCAATATCAGCAATCTGAATTACAGGTTCAAATTGCGGATTTACAACTAGAGCAACAACGACAAGAGCTGATGGCGAAAACGGCGCAAGTGTATTTCGATGTGTTATTAGCACAAGACAAACTGACACTAAACCAAGCCCAAAAAAATGCGATTACAGGTCAACTCGCTCAAGCAAAGGCCAACTTTAAAGCAGGCATTGCAACCATTACTGATGTGGATGAATCGCAAGCAAAGTTTGACTTGGTGGAATCGCAAAACATTTCAATTAGCAATGAAGTAGAAAGTAAGAAACAAGCTGTACAAATTCTTACCGGACAATATCCATCGGAATTAATAGGACTACAATCTACAATCTCACCTATGTTACCCTCAACAAACGCATTGCCTGCGTCAGACCCTATCACATCCAGCTCTGCCTCGACATTAATTCCAAATAAACCTGAAGCTGCAAGCTTAAGTTACTGGATGCAACAAGCGTCACTCAGTAATATTGAACTGTCTGTAGCAAGGTTAAATGATGCGTTAGCGAGTAAAGAAGTTTCATTGAATAAAGCGGCGCACCTACCTACATTGGATGCTGTGGCCAGTTATAACAAAACCAATGCTAATGGCGGTATCAATGGCTTTGGTAATGACTTGAATAATGCCACTATAGGTTTACAACTACAGATTCCGCTGTATCAAGGTGGCGCGATTAGTTCCAAAGTAAGAGAAGCAATCGCTAACCAACAAAAAGCCCAGCAACAATTAGAAGTGGCTAGACGTAAAGCTGAACTGGATACCCGGCAAGCTTATTTAGATATCACCACCAGCATTTCCCAATCAGCGGCTAACCAGCAAAGCCTACGCTCTGCCCAAAGCCAGCTTGCCTCTACCAACAAAGGTTTCAAAGTGGGTATTCGGACCAGTGTCGATATATTAAATGCACAACAACAAGTATTTAATGCCAGACGGGATTTGCTTCAAGCTCAATACAGTTATCTACTGGGATTAGTGAAATTGAAATACGCCGCAGGGATTTTACAGAATGAAGATTTGGAAGAGATTAACCAGCAGTTGGTGAGAGTAACTGCTGATTAACTAGTAGTAAATCAAGCTGGGATTCAATCTATAAAATCTAAGACTAATATTGGTAGGGCATTCCACAAATCCGAGAATTATTAACAATATAATTGAGATTTAATAACGGGTTTTGTAAAAAAATATTTCTTCTTAAATAATGTTAATTGAATCAAACTCTCCTTTTAAAGACATTTCGCTTATACATTAAAATAACGATACAGTAGCTAAAACTCAGGCGGAAAAGTTACAAAGCGCATTCTGCTACGCTATACCGAATAACATGGATAAGCATTTTTAATGGAAGAAAATATTAAAAAACTGAGTAAAAATTAGTTGGTTTACTGGCTGATGGCTTACGAATCGATTCTGGAGATTTGGTAGGTCGGATTAAGACTTTTTAAGAGCAGTAGGTGCTATTCCGTATTTCTGTTACTTTATAAATTTTGTATCTAAAGATGGGGTGGAATGTGGCAACAACTAAAGAAAAATCATTAAATGATGCTCAAATCCAATCACTCAAAATTAAAAGATTAATTTTTCACGTAATTAATGTTGAAGCAGAAGAAACCCAAAGAGTTAAACCACTAGATGAATTGACCCTTGACGAAGATCAAAACAAATTCTTTTTAGAGCGAATTAAGAGTGTGGCGAGTGGTATTCAGTATAATTTCCTAGAGCACGCTGAACATACAAAAACGCCATCCAAACAACTTCTATCAGACGAGACACAGTTTCGCACTAACTCACTGGTTTTGACGCAGGCTTTTGCGAGTTATCACAAAAAGAATATGGCTAGCGGTGTTTTTGTAGTGGCTATTGTTGAATCAAAGTACACGGAAAAAGAAAGCATCAATTTAGTATTCTTAGCTAAGTTTGACCATAGGAACGTCTTTCAAATTATAGTCAAAGCTAACGAAGATGGGGTAGGTAATCATGCCGTCATGCAAAAAGTTGCAGATACTCTAGTTGAAGATAAAAGCGCTATTCAAAAAAGTGCATTAATTAATCTAGACAATGAAAAGTATGATTGGGATGTGCTCGCAGATGAGCGCAGGTTAAATGTTAATGGTGAAATTACCGATTACTTTAGAGATTTTTTAGGCGTTTCGCTTAGAGAAGTTGCAAGTGTACTAACAAAGAGAGCGGTTCAAACTGTACATCAATGGGCAATAGCGCAAGCCTCCACTGATCTACCCAATGGTGAGGAGAAAGGTAATTATCGCTCCCGTGCAGTTGCTTACATGGAAAGCAACACCGTTTTTGATATTGATGGCTACTTGAACGCTGTTATCAGAGATGAAGACGATGGTGATAGAAAGCTTCGAATGGAGCAGTCACTGCGAAACCAATTAGATGAAGCAGGCATAACGAACCAAAAATTTGCAACGCGCCCTAATTCACTTCCAAAAAAATTAAAAAAACAACTGTGGAAAACAGACGAGGGAATTACGCTAGAGTTTTACGGAGAAGCTCGTGACCTTGGGATTGAAACAAAACCAAGAACTGATGGTGTTCCTGGCCAAGAAATTGTGATTAAAACACGCGGATATAAAACGGTTTAATTTATGTATTTCAAATTAAAAAGTATCAATCAACTTTCATTATTGAGCAGTCAAGCTCAGCAATGGGATGAGACTATTGATCTTTTGACAATCACTGGAACTCTAACCGACACCGCTCTATATCGTTTGATAGCAGCATTACAGGCATTTACTGACGAAGGAATAGATCATCCAAGCCTGATGCTTGATGAACAACCAGAAGATATTGATTCATTAAGAAACTTATCAAAATCATCACTGCAAGGATCTGCAAGAGAGTGGGTATTAAGCCTCCACAAAGCTCGTTTGTTGATAAATGAAAATCATAAAGTCTTTATCACTAATAGTGCCTTTATAGCGTGGGCAAACCAACTGACCCCCACTCGCACTTTAGGATGCGACTTTAACAAACCATTAACGATTTTTATTAAAGGTTTAGCTGAAGCTTTTGGTGGGTCATCGCTTAGGCTCATACCTATCGATATCGAAGATTTTGTAGCGCCTGAGTCTGTGATAGTTTTACCAGATGAAAAGCAGGTTAGATCAATTGTTCGGGTTACATCTAGTAATCATGTTCATCTAAACCCTAACAGTATTGCACTTTCTTGGGGTAACAGAGAACAGCCAGAAGCGGTACCATTCAAACGACTTTTTATGGCAGTAATGACGTTGTGTTTTGCTCAAGAAATATATGTGCAGAATGATGAAATAAGGGTCATGTTGCGTGGCACTAAGAATTTAGATTCAAATTTAACTCCTAACTGGACGTTCGATATTAGTACAAAAGCTGTTGAAGATACTGCAGAGGCTATCAGCTGGATGTTTCTAGAAAGAGTCGAAACTAGACAGAGACTTTTAAGTGATCGGCTGTCATTAGACATTACTAATACTGACTCTTTTATCGGTGGGGTAAGTGAGCATATTAATAACGCACTTAATCAAGCAAAAGAAAGATATGGATTTGTTATTTTAGATCGTAAGGATGCTTATTTAAAAGAGCTAAAAGAAGTAATGAAGGATGTTCGCACGCAGGCTGACTTATATGCTAGCAAAGTTCGAGATCTGGTAGGTACGCTATTACGAGATGTACTTGCTGTTTTATTTTTAGTAGGTGTAAGCTTAATAACGAAACTAAATACCAGCGAAGTTACAACTTTATCAAATAGTGCTCATCTTTTTATATTTTTTAAAATCCTAGCAGGATATTTTCTTGTTTCAGTGGTGCTACAAATTTCAAGTCATACAAGAGATGTTATTTTAGCTAAAAATGAGTGTGAGCGATGGCTGCAACTGACTCATAGCTATTTAACCAAAGAGGTTGTTGCTGAGAATTTTACTAAGCCGCTTAATAAGCGCAGAAATTTGTACTGTTTTTTTGCTTTCGTTAGCATCGTTATATATGCAGGCCTTATTGGATTAAGTTGGAATGCCGAAATTATTGCCAAGTGCTACTCTGAAAAAAATACTACAACAAATCCTGAAAAACCAAATGTCGGTACAGATAAGAGCAAAGTTAAACCAGCTGTAAATCTTCACTAGATAAAACGGGTGAAGTCCATAGGGCTGCAATAATACTTGGCATAACTAGTAAGCATAGAGGGCTGGTAATGGACAGATATAACCACCGATTCAGATTACTTTATCGTCTACTTGATGAAAGTGGCCTTGAGTGGCTAAGCGACGAAGTAAGATCATTTGCTATTGCTCCTCCTTGCTACGAAGTGTCAGAGGCTCAAGCCGCAGCAATGCGGCGGAGTTTGAGCAGACTGGATATACAAGTCACGCCGCAGCCAGATACACAGCCGATCATTCGGAGTGACCTTGTAACTGAACCAAAGAGTTTTGAGGAGTGTATTCAGTACCTCGTCAAAAGAATTGATAACTTAACGACATATCTGGAATCTTCCGTAACTTTGGCAATGGAACTTGGTATAAGCAATTTACAACTTGGCCCCGAAGCTAGCGGCCAAGCAGACCATATGGAAACGGTACGTCAAATGGGCGCGATTAGCAGTACGATCAGAGAAATAGTAGAGATAGACTTATGATCAATGAAATGCGAGCCCTTAAGCGAATCAAACGTGACCTTAAGAACATCCTTCAAGCAGCGCCAGTACTTAAACATGCCAAGGGTGCTGGCCGTATCTTCGAACTCTACGTAATGATGCGTGTGGCAAAAGCACTTAAGGATGACGGCTGGACAGTGGAGCCACTCGCGTCTAATGGCATTAAAATTTTGACACCTGCGCTACTTGGCATCCCTCAAAATAATTTACCGTTCACACAAAGAGGTGGCGCACCAACGGGGATTGTGCCGACATTTCTTTCTGACGGGCCATCATCCATAAAGATCAGTAGAAATGGAAAGGCTTATGAGATATTAAACGGAGTGCAGTTTCGTGGTCGAAGCGGCGCACTTCATGAACTCGATATATCGGTTGTACCACATATGCTAGCCACTGTATTAAGGGCTGGAACTTCAGTGGGTTTCCCATTTGGCAGGGCACAGATAGCGATTGAATGCAAAGATGTAGGTTCAGTAGGTAGCCCAGACGAGATGCGTTCGGTCGTAGCCCGAATGTATGACCTCACGATTTTGGACGCGCATCTAAGCTATCTTAATTTGCCAAACAACGGTTTTATCTTCGACTCACCAGCGGGTGCTTTTGCAGAGCCTGTGGCACCTAAAACTTACCTGGATTCCAACATCCAGTCGCTTTCGGTATTGGCTCGTCGTAGCGGTCTATCTAGTGGCGCTATAGCTATGACAGGGCTCTATAGAATACAACCATACATAAATGTGACCCATCCCAGCACAAGCTCTGACCAACTCGTGGACGATGTGGTAAATTGGATAAACTTCAATTTATAGGAAGTACAAATCGAGCTTATTAGATTCACATACCTCATTCATCCACAGAAAACTTTACTGTTTTATTCTCAAATCATCAGCCCCATTACAATACACCTAAGGGGGATAGAGTAACTAAAAAGAATTAAGGTCTATTGCTTACTTAAAGCGCTAGGTGTTAAATATCAATCAAAGTGATATCAGTACCGAAGTAATTAATCTAACTTAGGGGGAAATTATGCCTATGTATTGGCCATTGAAGTTTTGGGGAAATAGCGACCGAGAACGAACTATTGACCATATTACCGCTTTACGTAAGCACATCGCAAAATCAGTACCAGCGCGCACAGCAT
The DNA here is from genome assembly GCA_021732405.1 of Methylotenera sp. Lineage (GTDB taxonomy): Bacteria > Pseudomonadota > Gammaproteobacteria > Burkholderiales > Methylophilaceae > Methylotenera_A. The sequence continues at coordinate 73,448 of JAKFVB010000015.1, read as the reverse complement.
CTGAGACTTTGCTACTAGCTACTTGGAACATCCGAGATTTTGATTCAAATAAATTCAAGGAAGGGCCTCGACTTGCTGAGTCGTTTCATTATATTGCTGAAGTGATTTCAGCGTTTGACCTCGTGGCTATCCAAGAAGTGAACGAGGACATGCGACCTTTTGAAAAAGTAATGGATTTACTTGGACCCACTTGGAAATACATTGCTACAGACTTAACAGAAGGGTTGTCAGGTAACGGAGAGAGAATGGTCTTTGTTTATGATTCAAATAAAGTGCAATTCAAGTATATCGCAGGTGAAGTCGTACTACCAAATAACGGACTAATAGATAATAAATATCAGCTGGCTAGAAGCCCATTTTTAGTTCGATTTCAATCTGGCTGGTTTAAATTTAATTTATGTACAGTTCATCTTTATTACGGTGACGATAGTGGTGAGGGTTATCAAAGGCGAGTAGCTGAAATTGACGCAATTGCTAAGTTTTTGAAAAAGCGCGCGGATAAGGATCAGCAGAACTATATTCTGCTCGGCGACATGAATGTGGTAAGCCCTGAAGATGAGACTATGAAAGCGTTAAAGAAATATAAATTCGTATTGCCTGCTGATTTGACGCAAGACAATAATGCTTTGAGATGGGTTAGTAATATGGGTGGGGATAAACATTACGATCAAATTGCATTCTTACCTCGTAAAGATGAGCTTAAGCTTGGGTCGAGTAAAAATAACGCTGGCGTACTGAATTATTACAATGCAGTATTTACCGATAGTGAGGCAGAGACCTATTATCCTTTGGGAAAATCTAATGAAAACTGGCCAGACGCCGTAGCAGAACGAAAAAAATACTTTACCAAGAAGTGGCGAACATGGCAGATGTCTGACCACCTTCCATTATTTATAGAATTGCAGATTGATTTCACAGAAAAATACTTAAATCGAATTCGAGAAAACATACAGCCAAAAAGTCCATCTACACCAGATGCGACAGATGACTAATAGAAGTCCGTACTGTTGTTAATAGGAGTTTGAATTTTTGCATTATCTGTGACAAAAAATCGGAATTATTGCAGTATCTATGACATTTTTTGAAAAATCGTTGGGTTACTAATTGCAAAAACTCTTATAAATCAGTGTATCGTTTTGCATTAATCGTGGCATCCGACACATCCGTTAATAAAGTAATTACTTAAAAAGCCCAGAAATTCTGGGCTTTTTTTGGGTTAAGTAATCATTACTGAGGTTTTTTAAACGCTTTCCAGCCTTTTTCACTCATGCAAGCTATAAACGCAAATGTCACGGTTTGTGTTTTGCCATCTGGTTTGTGTACTTCGCCCAATTTTTCTACGCACGCATTACCATCGGTTTTAAAGGCGTCGGGCTTGACGCCTATTTTCCACCATGATGGTACAACAAATGTCTCTAGCGGGTTAGAGACGACTGACTTTTTGGCTGGTTTAATGGGTTTAACATTTTCAGTGGTTTTTGGTTTGTCTTGAGTTGTTGTTTTTTCATCATATACCGCACTTTTATCACTATCCAATAATTGCTTTTCGTCAGCGGCAGTTTCATCAGTTTTAGCGTTTGAATCGGTCAGTATTTCAAACGAATCTAATTTTTGAATAATCCAACCGTTGTCCTCCATGCACTTTTCAACATCTGTATCAGTCGTTTTAGATTGGCAAGTTTGCCTTGCATTTTCAAGCTGGGCAACGCTTGCACCGCGTTTATAAGAAAACTCACCACAAGCACAAACGGTGATTGCAATTGCCATCAACCATGCATAATTTTTCATATTTTAAATCCCTTAGCCAAGCGCTATAAACACGAATATAAAGGTATCAGAATACGCAGCGCACGCATGCAGCGCCAACTACGCAATATGACGTATTTAATTCGCTACATCCGATCGCTAATCTAGCCACATGACAAATGCATCAGCAAGTTCAGATGCGCTAGCCAAATATTCACAACAGTTTACGACTTTATAGGGGCATGCAAATGAATTTAATTTTGAAAAATAGTGTACTCGCAACTGCGGTATTAGCGGCATTGAGTATTTCAGCCACGCAATCGCAGGCGGCTGGCACCATTACGTTTGGCGAAGATAAATATCTCAGCGTTGGGTTTGGCGCAATTGCTGGCTACAGTAGTGTAGAAGATGGCGCTGCAAATGGTGATGATCGTTCAAACGATTTTAACTTGAATAGTGCGCGTTTGTATTTTTCTGGTTCATTAAACAAGTATATTAAAGGCATGTTTAATACAGAAAGATCAGGTACAGGCGGCGCAATTGAGGTGATTGATGCCAACGTGCAGTTTCAAATAACGCCAGAAATTGCCATTTGGGCAGGTCGCTTTTTATCTCCAAGTGATCGCGCCAATATGGCTGGCCCTTATTATTCTCAGGGCGGTGGTTACTGGTCTAGCATTGCATCACGCTACGGTTTTAATGGCGGTATTATTGGCCGTGACGATGGTATAGCATTGGTTGGTAGCGCGCTTGAAAGCAAGTTCGCTTACTCATTTGGTGCGTTTGAAGGCGATAACATTTTTAGATTCAGTGGCGTAGGCGCGTTATCAGAAACTGCTGGCGATGAAGATAACCTGATGTATGCAGGCCGTTTGCAATACGATTTCTGGGATGCTGAGCCAGGCTATTACGGCACAGGTAACTATTTTGGCGCAAAAGATATTTTAGCAATTGGCGTTGCAGGACGCACCAAAAAAGATGGCGTTGTTGGCACCACTTTAGCCGTGGGTGATTACACCTCATACAGTGTAGATTTCTTGCTAGAGAAAAAAGGTGTAGGTCCAGGTACTTTTTCTGCTGAAGCAGCTTACTACGATTACGACACAGACGATGTACTGTTAGCAGAACAAGGCACGGCATATTCTGCAGGCGTTGCGTACTTATTTAACGAAAAAGTGGGCTGGGGTCAATTTATGCCATTTGTGCGCTACCAAAAGTTTGATGCAGATGGTGGAACAAATGGCGCAAGCGTGAATACCGCAGGCGATATTGATACTAAACGCTTTGAAGTGGGCTTTAACTATGTGATGGAACCGTACAATGCGCTGATTACTGCAGCGTATAGCGACACAAAAGTAACAGGCCTAAGCAGCACCGATGCGATTAATGTGGCATTGCAATTCCAGTTCTAAAAGGTATGGTAGTTAGTTTTAACCACACTTAAAGCAAACTACACCTAAAGCCCAAATGAAGCGTCATTGCAAATTTGGGCTTTAGTGTTTTTAAAGCAAAAAATTTAACCTATTTTATTGGTTAAGTTTTTAGGTAGCGGCTTCTATAAGGCTTAATTCTAGCTACCACCAACCATTTTATGCACTTGGCAAACAAGACTTTCAAGTGCGGCATATTTTGAGCCAGCACTAATCGGCTTAAATAAACCATCACTTTTTTTGTTGCCGACCAATTTTTTATTGGCGCCGTAAAACTGCGTGGCGTTATCTTTAAAGGTATGCAAGGTACAGTTAAATTGGGTGGTTGAACGGCTTTCGCTATAGCTAAAATTAAGCCCATTTTTGCGATCGTTTTGTGGCTTTAAAAATAACGTTTTTGAGCTGATATAAGGCAAGCCATCCGATTCATTATAAGAATCCATATCCACCAGCATTTCACTGTTTTTATCTTGACTAATCGATGTCCAATCGGCTGCAACTGCCTCAAAAACGGTGTAGAAAAAAATCGTGGAAAGCAAGTAAAAACAAGCCTTTTGAGGGGTTTTATAAAATTTAAACCTTGGTTTTAATGCGCTGTTTTGTCGATACATTTTGTTACCCTATTCATAAATGTGCTGTCTGAAATTAACACAGTTCATGCATTAAATCGCAATAATCAACTACGCACTTTGACGTATTTCAATCAGCCTCAAGCATCACTAATCTACACATATAGAAAAACTCATTGCAGTTTATCCATTAACTTTTAAACACTGAGTTTTCTTTGAATTACTTTAAGACTTTTGAAGCGAACCCAAATTAAGTAGGCCTAAATTAAGCTGAATTTAAGTAGGAGGAAATAAATGAAAACAATTGTTAAGTTAGATTTAGATAAAAAACCATGGGAGCAAGACGGCCAGATTCATAACCGTTGGCATCCAGATTTACCCATGATTGCAATGGTAAAACCAGGCGATGAGTTTCGCGTGGAATGTATGGATTGGACTGGTGGCCAAATTGGTAACAACGACAGCGCGAATGACGTACGCGATGTTGATTTAACACAAGTGCATTATTTAAGCGGCCCAATCGGCGTTGAAGGCGCTGAGCCAGGTGACTTGATGGTGGTTGAGATTTTGGATGTTGGCACATTTGAAGATAGTCAATGGGGCTTTAACGGTATTTTCGCCAAAGAAAATGGCGGCGGTTTTTTAGTCGACCACTACCCTGAAGCGCGTAAATCCATCTGGGATTTTCATGGCATTTACACCACATCGCGCCATGTGCCGAATGTGAAATTTGCTGGCATTATGCACCCAGGATTAATCGGCTGCTTGCCTTCAAAAGAGTTATTAGAAACGTGGAACAAGCGCGAAGGCGATTTGATTGCTACAGATCCTGACCGCGTGCCCGCATTGGCATTACCGCCAGAGCCTAAATCTGCCGTAATGGGCAAATTAACAGGCGATGCCGCTAAAAAAGCTGGTATGGAAGGCGCACGTACCGTGCCGCCGCGCGATCATGGCGGTAATTGCGACATCAAAAACTTAACTAAGGGTTCTAAAGTTTATTTCCCTGTGTACGTGAAAGATGGCGGCCTTTCAATGGGCGATTTGCATTTTTCACAAGGCGATGGCGAAATTACTTTTTGCGGTGCGATTGAAATGGCGGGCTATTTAGATTTAAAAGTCAGCTTAATCAAAGATGGCGTAAAAAAATACGGCATTAAAAACCCAATTTTCCAACCCAGCCCACTCACACCAAACTATCGCGATTACATCATTTTTGAAGGTATTTCGGTAGATGAGCAAGGCAAACAGCATTATTTAGATGTGCATGTGGCGTATCGCCAAGCGTGCTTAAACGCCATTGAATACCTGAAAAAATTTGGTTATAGCGGCGCGCAAGCCTTATCTATTCTGGGTACTGCGCCAATTGAAGGCCATATCAGTGGCATTGTGGATATTCCAAATGCTTGCGCGACCTTGTGGCTGCCAACCGAAATTTTTGATTTCGACCTTAAACCGAATGCCGACGGCCCAAAAATTATGGTGACCAAAGGCATTGATACGGCTAAAGCGACTTAAGGAGGTTTTGATGCCACTTTATGAATATGCCTGTGACGATTGCGGTGTTTTTACCGCGTTAAGAGCTATGAGCCAATCTAGCTTGCCAATGAATTGCGGATCTTGTGGCGCAGAAAGCCCGCGCATTTTGTCTGTACCGCGCTTGGCTGTGTTGGGTAAATCGCAACGCGATGCACATGAGCGCAATGAAAAATCTGCAAACGAGCCGCGCGTCGCAAGACGCTCTAGTTGTGGTTGTTCTGGCTCACACACTTGTCAATCAGGTAAAGATGGCGATATTTCTAAACCAGCACAAAAAGTGAACCCAGCGACTGGTGCGCCTGCATTGCAGATGCAAACCAAAAAGACCGCAAGGCCATGGATGCTCGGGCATTAAACAGCATGCTAGCGCATGCATTTTTAAGGTTTTAAAAGAGTTAAGTAGTTCAGTTTGAATGTAAGTAAATAGTTGGTTTTTTTAATATTAGGAGATCTTAATGAGTACTTTAAATAGACGTAGCTTTATGAAAGCGAGTGGTGCTTTAGTCGGCGCACTACTGGCGGCTGGCTTGATGACAACTAACGCATTCGCTGCGGATTTTCCAACAGATAAAGTCATGACAACAGGTTTGGCGGTGACGGATACCGTAGTAAAAGTGGGCATCTTGCATTCAGCCACAGGCACTATGGCCATTAGTGAAACAGGCTCGATTCAAGCGGAAAAATTAGCGATTGAGCAAATTAACGCCATGGGCGGTATTTTGGGTCGCAAGATTGAAGTGATTCAAGAAGATGGCGCATCAGACTGGCCAACGTTTGCTGAAAAAGCCAAGAAATTATTGGCATCAGACAAAGTGGCAGCAGTCATGGGTTGCTGGACATCTGCATCACGTAAAGCGGCATTGCCAGTGTTTGAAAAAGAGAATGGCTTGCTGTTTTACCCAACGTTCTATGAAGGTTTAGAGCAATCTAAAAATGTGTTCTACACAGGCCAAGAAGCAACACAACAGATTCTTGCGGGTTTAGATTGGATTGCCAAAGAGAAAAAAGCCAAAACGTTTTACTTGATTGGTTCTGATTACATTTGGCCACGTACTTCAATGAAAATTGCGCGTAAACATATTGAGAAAAACCTAAAAGGCTCAGTCGTTGGTGAAGAATACATTGCCTTGGGCGACACACAATTTGGTTCTGTGATTAACAAAATCAAACTGAAAAAACCAGATGTGATTTACGCAGCGGTTGTGGGCGGCAGTAATGTGGCATGGTTTAAACAGTTAAATGCGGCTGGTTTAAATTCTGCTAAACAAACCATGCTGACGATTTCAGTGACAGAAGATGAAGTATTAGGCATTGGCGGTGAAAACTTGGCTGGCTTCTACTCAGCGATGAAATATTTTCAATCTCAAACCAATCCTGAAAACGTTAAATTTGTGGCTGCCTTTAAAAAGAAATACGGTAAAGATGCTGTGATTGGTGATGTAACACAAGCTGCTTACTTGGGTCCATGGTTATACAAAGCAGCGGTTGAGCGTGCTGGTAGTTTTGATGTCGATAAAGTACAAGCGGCATTACCTGGCTATGTATTTAAAGACGCACCAGAGGGCTCAGTGACGGTTGAGAAAAACCATCACTTAACAACCAAATTGCGTATTGGTCAATGGGGCAAAGATGGTCAAGCCAAAGTGGTTTATACATCTGGCTACATCAAACCAGATCCGTTCCCAAAAGGTTATCAATAGTCTAGTGGTTGTTTAAAGGACTAGTTATTTAAAGACGCGGCAGCTTAACTTTAAGCTGTCGCAGTCTGCGAGTGAGCAGGTAGTTTTCCAGTAGTCACTATTTTCTAGTAGTTACTTTATTAAGTTCCGATTAAGTAGGAGGCCGTATGTTTGATTATTCAATGGCAGATATGGGCAATATTATGGTGATGCAAGGCTTCTCTGGCCTGAGCATGTTCACCGTATTGCTGCTGATGGCGTTAGGGCTTGCCATTATTTTTGGGCAGATGGGCGTGATTAACATGGCGCATGGTGAGTTTATGACCATAGGCGCGTACACAACAGTGATGCTGTCAAAAGTGGCAGCCACATATGGATTTGTAAATTATTATTTTCTGGTCGCCATCGTGCTAGCGTTTATTCTGGCTTTTGCGCTGGGGTACTTTGTTGAATACATCATGATTCGGCATCTGTATAAACGGCCTTTGGATACCTTGTTAGCAACATGGGGTTTGAGCTTGGTGATGCAACAGGCGTTTCGTTCCAGCTTTGGCGCGAAAGAGGTGAGTGCTGAACTTCCAGAATGGATGTTAGGCTCATTCAAACCCACACCGGATATTGATATCCCGATTAACGGCGTTTTTGTGATGGTATTAGCTTTATTGGTAACTGCTGGTGTGTATATCTTTATGTATCGCTCACGTTGGGGTTTAAGGGTGCGCGCTACGGTGCAAAATCGTGTAATGGCAGGTGCGGTGGGCATCAATACTAAGAAAGTCGACCGCATTACATTTGCGTTAGGTTGCGGCATTGCAGGTATCGCAGGTGCAGCGTTTACGACCATTGCTTCTACAGGGCCAACCACGGGTACGCTCTACATTGTCGATAGCTTTATGGTGGTGGTATTTGGCGGTGCAGCTAGTTTGATGGGTACGATTGCTTCAGCTTTCGGTATTGCCCAAGCACAATCCATCCTTCAGTTCTTTATGACCAGCTCAATGGGCAAGGTTTCTACTTTGCTGGTGATCGTGGGCATATTGATGATGAAGCCAGAAGGCTTGTTTGCCTCCAAACTGCGTAAATAAACGGGTTTTAAATATATTACCGCGCAAGTAATTAAGTAAATAGAACAGGAGAATTAACGTGAATGCATCCTTAAGTAAATTAGTCGGCGGTAAGCAGGGCGCAATCGGACTTGCATTGTTAGCCGCCTTAATATTCGTTGTGTTGCCGCTAGGCGTGGATATTTTCAGATTGAATCTGGTGGGTAAATACTTAACTTACGCTTTTGTGGCGGTGAGTTTAGTGTTGTTGTGGGGTAACGGCGGTATTTTAAGTTTAGGCCAAGGCATTTTCTTTGGTTTAGGTGGCTACGGTATGGCCATGTTTATGAAACTGGAAGCCTCAGATCCCATCAGTACCAAAATCCAAACTACGCCAGGCATTCCAGACTTTATGGACTGGAACCAAATCACTGAGTTGCCCTGGTTTTGGCACCCGTTTGAAAGTTTACCTTTAACCATATTGGCGATATTGGTGATACCCGCTTTGTTTGCGTATCTGATTGGTTTTGCCATGTTTAAACGCCGCGTGGGCGGCGTGTACTTTGCGATTATTACCCAAGCGATTGCCTTAATTTTAAGCATATTAATCGTTGGTCAGCAAGGCTACACGGGCGGAGTTAACGGTATAACGGACCTGAAAACCATGCTGGGCTGGGATACACGTACCGATAGCGCTAAATACATTCTTTATTACGTGAATGGCGCGTTGTTAATCGGCGCAATCTTGTTATCAAAATATATCTTGAACAGTAAATTCGGCATGTTGCTACTAGCGATGCGCGATAAAGAAGAGCGCGTGCGCTTTTCTGGCTACGATGTATCAAATTTCAAAATATTCATCTTCTGTGTGGCAGCCATGATTTCAGCAGTCGGCGGCGCGATGTTTACACTACAAGTGGGCTTTATGTCACCGTCATTCGTCGGCATCGTACCATCCATCGAAATGGTGATCTTCTGCGCGGTCGGTGGTCGTATGTCCTTGATTGGCGCGGTTTACGGCACATTGCTGGTTAACTACGGCAAAACCGTGTTCTCTGAAACCTATCCTGAATTATGGTTATTCTTAATGGGCGGTTTGTTTATTGCGGTGGTGATGTTTTTCCCCAATGGTTTAGCTGGAATCTACGATAAATATGCCAAAAGATTTAAATTCCTACGCAAATTTTCAGATACTCAACCTGCAGAAAAAGTGAAAGCAACGCCGGTTAGCGATATTAAAGAGATGGGAGTAAAAGCATGAGTAATACAGACTTTGTACTCGCGATTGAAGACTTAACGGTATCGTTTGATGGCTTTAAAGCAGTTGATAACTTAACCATGTATATCGACAAAAACGAGTTGCGTGTAGTGATTGGCCCAAACGGTGCGGGTAAGACAACAGTTTTAGATTTGATTTGCGGTAAAACTAAATCCACTTCTGGCTCTATTAAGTTTATGAATACCGAGCTAACTAAACTATCCGAGCATGAAATCGTGCGCGCAGGTGTCGGCCGTAAATTCCAAACGCCTTCTATCTATGAGAATTTATCGGTATATCAAAATTTAGAGGTTTCATATCCAAAAGGCCGTGGTGTGTGGGGCAGCTTGTTTTTCAAGCGCTCAGATGCTGTCGTTTCGCAGGTTAAAAAAATTGCCGATGAAATCATGTTAACTAACTTTCTGGACATGGAAGCAGCCTTGCTTAGCCATGGTCAGAAACAGTGGCTGGAAATCGGTATGTTACTGATGCAAGATCCGGAATTGTTGATGCTGGATGAGCCAGTCGCTGGTATGAGTGCGAAAGAGCGCGACCAAACGGCGGACTTGCTGAACAAGATCTGTAAAAACCGTTCGGTGATCGTGATTGAGCATGATATGGAATTCGTTAAAAAGATCGCGCATAAAGTCACCGTGTTGCACCAAGGCAAGATTCTGGCTGAAGGCGCGATGGATAAAGTGCAGGAAGACGAAAAAGTGATTGAAGTGTACTTAGGTCACTAATTGGGCCATTAGGAGAATTCGCATGATTGAAATTGAAAATTTACAAGTTAGTTATGGCCAAAGCCAAGTGATTCATGGCTTGAATTTTAAGGCAGAAAAAAACGAAACGCTGGCGATTATGGGTCGTAATGGCATGGGTAAAACCACTTTGTTTAAATCGTTAATGGGTATCTTGCCCAGCAAAAGCAGCAAAGCGATTGTGGATGGCGAAAACCTGCAAGGTGCGGATAGTTATGAGCGTGTGGCCAAAGGCTTGGCCTATGTGCCGCAAGGCCGCATGATTTTTCCGAGCATGACAGTGCAAGAAAATATCGAAACCGGATTAGAGAAATCTAAAACACGCCAGATTCCAGAGGATATTTTTGCGCTATTTCCAGTGTTGTATGACATGCGCCACCGCAAAGGCGGCAATCTTTCGGGCGGACAGCAACAACAACTGGCGATTGCGCGTGCGTTGGTGACTAATCCTAAAGTGCTACTTTTGGATGAGCCGACCGAGGGGATTCAACCTTCGATTATTAAAGATATCGCCAAAGTGCTGAACGAGATTCGTAAAATGCGCGAAATCACCATTATTGTGTCTGAACAAGTGTTAAGTTTTACCATGGAAATCGCCGACCGTATTATCGTGATTGATAAAGGCAAATTTATCCATGAAGACAAAAAGGGTGAAGTGGATGCTGCAAAAATTAAAGGCTACTTGTCGGTTTAATGGTTGCAAATGTGCAAGTGTTTTGTGGCATCATAAGGCATGGATGATGATTATTTAAGTGTTGCTACAAATGTACAAACGCATACAGATGCGATAAAACCTGCACATTGGCTGGCAAACTTAATACTCAATTTTAGTGAAAAAAACGGCCGTAGTTATCTGGCAAAAAAGCAGCATAGCGGCCCACTGGTGATACAGAAAACGCTGTATCCAGAAGGCGAAAGCATATGTCACGGAATTATTATTCATCCGCCGGGCGGCGTGGCGGGTGGTGATGAGCTGATACTAAACGTGAGTATGCAAGCCAACGCCAGCGCATTGCTGACAACGCCTGGTGCAGGCAAATGGTATAAAGCGAACGGGGCACCAGCCAGCCAGCATTTGCAGTTTGATTTGACTGATCAATCCAGCCTAGAGTGGTTGCCGCAAGAAAATATTTTGTTTGATGGTTCAATAGTCAACTTTTCGGCGGATATTCAGCTTGGCATAGATGCCAAATATGCAGGCTGGGAAATCTTGTGTTTTGGCAGGCAGGCCAAAGGCGAAACTTGGCAAACAGGTAAATTAAAACAGAAATTAGTGATTAAACGCGTAGATAAAACCATTTGGCAAGAAAGTGCACATTTACAGGCCAATGACCGATTTTTTCACTCAAAAATAGGGTTAAGTAGCAATGTGGTGAGCGCCAGTTTTGTGATTGCAGCAGGCGTTGTGCCCGCCGAATTATTTGCGCAATGCCAGCAATTTGAAATAGATAACGCATCCGATAGTACAGCTAAATTTGGTGTCAGCGCGTTACCAGAAGTGTTTTCGGCGCGCTATATCGGCATGTCTGCGCAATCAGCAAGGCATTATTTTGAAGGGCTTTGGCAACTATTACGGCCATGGTATGCAAGCCGTTCAGCCACCAGACCGCGCATTTGGAATACTTAAAATTAAACTCAATAAGTTAAAAAGGCAAAAGTTAATACGATGGAATTAAAGCAATGGAATTAACACCAAGAGAAAAAGATAAGCTATTGATTTTTACCGCTGGCCTGCTGGCAGAAAGACGCAAGGCCCGCGGCCTGAAATTGAATTATCCAGAAGCCATCGCTTATATTTCTGCCGCCATTATGGAAGGTGCGCGTGACGGCCAAACTGTGGCTTATTTAATGGGTTATGGCGCCACTTTACTGACACGCGATGATGTGATGGAAGGCATTGCAGAGATGATTCCGGATATTCAAATTGAAGCGACTTTTCCCGACGGCACGAAATTAGTTACTGTTCATCATCCAATACCCTAAAGGCAAATCATGATTCCAGGCGAAATGCTTATCGAAGCGGGCGAAATCAGTTTAAACGTGGATCGTGAATCGATTACGATAGACGTGGCGAACTCAGGTGACAGGCCGATACAAGTCGGTTCACATTTTCACTTTTTTGAGACAAATGAAGCGTTAACTTTTGAGCGTAAGCGTGCATACGGTTTCAGGCTGGATATCGCCGCAGGAACCGCTGTGCGTTTTGAGCCTGGCCAAACGCGTACTGTGCAATTAGTCGCATTAGTAGGTGACCGAAAAGTGTATGGTTTTGCAGGTAAAGTTATGGGGGCACTGAAATGAGCCTCAGTATAGATAAACGCGCCTATGCGGAAATATTCGGGCCAACCACTGGCGACAGAATGCGCTTGGCAGATACCGATTTATGGATTGAGGTAGAAAAAGACTTCACCATCTACGGCGAAGAAGTGAAATTCGGTGGCGGCAAAGTGATTCGTGACGGCATGGGTCAAAGTCAGCTGTGCGCTAAAGATGTAGCAGATACCGTGATCACGAATGCTTTGATTATCGACCATTGGGGCATCGTTAAGGCGGATATCGGCCTTAAAAACGGGCGTATTTCTGCCATTGGCAAAGCGGGTAATCCTGATATTCAACCAGCAGTGACCATTCCTATCGGTGCGGGTACCGAAATTATCGCTGGTGAAGGCATGATTGTGACGGCGGGTGGTATCGATTCGCATATCCATTTTATCTGCCCGCAACAAATCGAAGAAGCGCTGATGTCTGGCGTGACCACCATGCTGGGCGGCGGCACTGGCCCTGCGACTGGTACTTTCGCTACTACCTGCACGCCAGGGCCATGGCATATTCATCGCATGTTGCAGGCGGCAGATGCTTTCCCGATGAATCTCGGTTTTTTAGGCAAAGGCAATGTCAGTTTGCCAGAGCCGATTCGCGAACAAGTCGAAGCAGGCGTGATAGGCCTAAAGCTGCATGAGGATTGGGGCACAACGCCAGCCGCTATTGATAATTGCTTGAATGTCGCAGAGGAAATGGACGTGCAGGTGGCGATTCACTCCGATACCTTGAATGAATCCGGCTTTGTAGAAACCACGATTGCCGCGTTCAAAGATCGCACCATTCATACTTTTCATACAGAAGGTGCAGGCGGCGGGCATGCGCCGGATATTATCAAATCCGCTGGTTATGCCAATGTGTTGCCGTCATCGACCAATCCAACGCGACCATTTACCGTCAATACCATCGATGAGCATTTAGATATGCTGATGGTGTGCCACCACTTAGACCCCGCGATTGCAGAAGATATCGCATTCGCCGAAAGCCGCATTCGCCGCGAAACCATTGCCGCAGAGGATATTTTGCATGATTTGGGCGCATTTTCGATGATGTCGTCTGATTCACAAGCCATGGGTCGTGTGGGTGAAGTGGTCATTCGCACCTGGCAAACAGCACATAAAATGAAAGTACAACGCGGCGCACTAGCAGAAGATTCTGCGCGCAATGACAACTTTCGCGTTAAGCGTTATATCGCCAAATATACAATTAATCCAGCCTTAACACATGGTATCGCCGATACGGTTGGGTCAATTGAAGTGGGAAAACTAGCCGATTTAGTGCTATGGCGACCAGCTTTTTTTGGCGTCAAACCTTCTATTATTTTAAAAGGCGGCATGATTGCCGCTGCGGCAATGGGCGACCCGAATGCGTCTATCCCCACACCGCAGCCTGTGCATTATCGCCATATGTTTGGTGCTTATGGCGGCGGCTTAAAAACCTCTGTTACTTTTGTATCGCAAGCGGGATTGAAAAATCCTGAAGTGCAGGCGCTTGGCCTAAATAAAACCTTAGTGCCTGTAAGCGGCACGCGTACGGTGAGAAAAGCCGATATGATTCATAATGGTTGGATGCCGAAAATCGATGTAGACCCGGAAACGTATATCGTGCGCGCCGATGGCATTTTATTGGTTTGCGAACCCGCCAGTATTTTGCCCATGGCGCAACGTTATTTCTTGTTTTAATATTATTTATGCTGAATATCACCCAACGTTTACCCGCAATCAATATAGAACCGAATAATGCAGCCTCGGCAATTGATGATTACCTTGTATTGCCATTCGATTTAAGGCAAAAAAGCCGTTTACGCGTGACATTAAAATCGGGCATCGAAGCTGCGTTAATGCTGGATCGTGGCACCATATTGCGTGGCGGCGATTTGCTTAAAGCGGAAAATGGTAAAGTAGTGCAAATCGTCGCGGCTGAACAACCTGTGACCGATGTAAAGGCTGAAACGCCGCAAGCATTGATGTGCGCAGCTTACCATTTGGGTAATCGGCATGTGCCTTTGCAAGTAGGTGATGGCTGGCTGCGTTTAGAGCAAGACCATGTGTTGAAAGAAATGTTAATCGGGCTTGGCATGACAACGATTGACCAGCTCGCGCCATTTGAGCCTGAAGCGGGCGCTTATGGTGGCGGACACAAGCATCATGATGCTCAAGATAATTTTTCCAGATTACCTTCTGCGCGGTTACGCCGACACGGTTAATTAGACTATTCATTAAATATGCTTACGCAAAACACTAAACCACAAAATTTAGCCTCAAATATTGCGTTAAGTCGCTTGTTGCAATTGGCTAGCCCAATGTTGCCCGTGGGCGCTTACAGTTATTCGCAAGGGCTTGAATGGGCGATTGAATGTGGCGAAGTGAGCGATTTAGCTAGTGCCAAAACTTGGATCAGTGATGCGCTGATGATTTATCAAGGCCGATATGAACTGCCAGTGCTTTATCGCCAATATCAAGCATGGCAAGTTGATGATTTAGCAGCAGTAAAAGATTGGGATACGTATTTTCAAGCCGGGCGCGATACCAGCGAAGCGCTAGCGGAAACGCGACAAATGGGTTATTCCTTATGCCGTTTATTAAACGATTTGGACAGTTTGCCAAGCGATTTTATGCTTAAGATTAACGATTTAGTTAACCCTGCTTTTCCTACAGTTTATGCTGGCATCACACACCAATGGACAATTTCTTCGCAAGATATGTTGCATGCTTACGCTTGGTCTTGGGTAGAGAATCAAGTAAGTGCCGCCATGAAAACAGTACCGCTTGGGCAGGTTGCAGGGCAGAAGATATTGCTGGAATTAGGCGCATTATTGCCTGAAGTCGTCGCAGATGCGATGTGCTTAGACGATGCAGAAATCAGCAACTTTACACCAGGGCTAACTATTGCTGGGTGTCGCCACGAAACACAATACAGTCGATTATTTAGGTCATAACGTATTAACATCGGATAAAAATAGTATGAATAAACCCGCAGAAATATCACAAGATAATTTAAATTCATCACCACAATCATCGGTTGAACCCTTACGTGTCGGTATCGGCGGCCCAGTTGGCTCAGGTAAAACGGCGCTTACGTTATCACTTTGTAAACGCTTGCGTGAAGAGCTGAA
The DNA here is from genome assembly GCA_021732405.1 of Methylotenera sp. Classification (GTDB taxonomy): domain Bacteria; phylum Pseudomonadota; class Gammaproteobacteria; order Burkholderiales; family Methylophilaceae; genus Methylotenera_A. Next base: position 57,989 of record JAKFVB010000015.1, on the reverse strand, counting down.
TATCGCCGTGGTGACGAATGATATCTACACCAAAGAAGATGCCGAATTTTTAACGCGCAATGAAGCGTTGGCGCCAGAACGTATTATTGGCGTAGAAACGGGCGGTTGTCCGCACACCGCTATTCGCGAAGATGCGTCGATGAATTTGGAGGCGGTTGCGCAACTGTGCAAACGCTTTCCTGGTTTGGATATCGTTTTTGTGGAAAGTGGTGGTGATAATCTAGCCGCGACGTTCAGCCCAGAATTATCCGATTTGACGATTTACGTAATTGACGTGGCCGCAGGCGAAAAGATACCGCGTAAAGGTGGGCCAGGCATCACAAAATCCGATTTGCTGATTATCAATAAAATAGATTTAGCGCCAATGGTTGGCGCATCGTTGGAAGTGATGGATAGAGATGCGAAAAAAATGCGTGGCGAACGGCCATTTATTTTTACTAACCTGAAAACGGGTCAAGGTTTAGAAGAGATTGTGCAATTTATTAAAAAACAGGGTTTGATGCAGGATTAAGCTTTTGACGAGTGACATTTAAGGAAAAATCATGAGAAAAATAGTGTTAAGTATTTTGCTAGTAGGATTTTCCAGTGTGGTTTCTGCACATCCTGGACACGATTTAGTTGGAAACAACTTCGCAAGCGCCTATGCAGGTTTTATGCATCCATTAACCGGCTGGGATCATTTATTGGTGATGCTGGCGATTGGTATCTGGGCCAGTAAACTGGGCGGAAAAGCGCGCTGGCAATTACCGCTTACATTTTTATCCGTTATGACATTAGGTGCGATTTTAGGCTTAGCAGGCATCACTTTTTCCGGTGTAGAAACCGCCATCGCCGCCAGTGTGATGGCAATGGGATTATTATTGGCGATCAATCTGCCTATTCCAGCCATTAGCCGCATCGGAATCGTGGCGATATTTGCGGTATTCCACGGCATGGCGCACGGAATTGAGCTGCATTCACAACAAAGCTATTCCGCATTAGCTGGCATGTTAGTCGCCACCGCGCTATTGCATGGCGCAGGTTTATTGCTGGGCGATTCTCTGAATTCGCAACGTATTCAGTTAGCTAAATGGCTGCAAAAAGGTTTGGCTTTGGCAATGGTGTTAGTCGGTGGATATTTATTGGTTGCTTAATATGGATACTTAACCATTAAATTTAACCGAATTTTATGGTTAAGTCTAATCAGTTACTTTAGTCAGGCTCAATAATTAAGCACTAAACTAAGCCTTGCCATTCTAGGTTCTGCGGGATGTGTATGAACATCTTCTACGCCATCGGCTGATTCATTTTGTAAGCGCGAAGTATACAGATAGTCAATATCAGATACCTTGCTATTAAACAGATTAAATATATCCAACGCCAAGCTTACTTTTAAATTTGAATAGGTTTTAGGGCTGATTTGATAGCCAATACGCGCGTTGGTCAGCAATGAGCTATTCGACCTCACGCTATTATCTTCTACCAATGCGCGTGGTCCAAAATAGCGCAAACGCGTAGACGCAGACCAACCGCTTGGATGATTGACTGCAATGCCAATAGAAGCCGTTTTGGCGATTGAGCCAGGAATATAGTCACCCACCGTATCTGAATCTTTAAAGCGCGCTCGTGCGATGGCAAAGTCGGCATCAATATAACTCCAGCTATTGATTGGAATATAGTTTGTCCATTCCAAACCCACTCTGCGGCTAGGTCGGCTGGCTTCCGTAACGCCAGCATCGCCGATAAATAACAATTCAGAATCAATATCCAGCTGGAATAAGGCCAAGGTGGTTTGCCAATTACCGATTAGATTAGCGCGCCAGCCTAATTCTTTGCTGGTCGCTTTTACTAGCGGATTCACTTTTTCAGCTGGGTCGCCAGAAACGGGATCAACGCGAATAGTTGAGCCGCGGCCATCATTGCTGTGAAAACCACGTCCCCAATTGACATAAAACTCGTGCTGTTTAGATGCTTGCCATGCTAAACCCAGTTTTGGGCTAAAAATATTACTATGCGCTTTGCCCGAGTTTTCAGCGATGTTGCTATCAATATCAAATTTATAGATGTCTTCGCGCAAGCCAGTGCTGGCACGCAGGCTTGGCAAAAGCTGCCAATTGCCTTGCCACCACAAACCAACACTTACCTGTTTTACCGCATCTTCTCTGGTTGTACTTAAGCGCTGGCGCGCAACAGTGCGATACAAGCCGACATTATCAATGTCATCATAACGGCCTTGCAAACCGATCTGATGGCTGGTTTCCAAGCCTGCGATATTGGCGTTAAAACCACGCTTGAGTGCGCCACCAAAGATATTGCGCTTGTCGGCCTGTTCAAATTGGTCGCCGTTTATTGGGTCATCTAAAAAATAAGTAAAGTTAGAAAATAAATCCAACTTGTAATGAATTGCATAAGCGTTGGCTTGCCACACGCCCTCATTCCATTGCCCAGATAAACTATATCGGCTGGTTTCGCCGCCATCTGTGGCATCGATTGCGCCAAAACGGTTAATCAAACCAGAGTCAATCGCACGTCTTGGCACTTGGTCGGTGGCATCCCATTTTGAGTCATAACCCATTGCAGTGATATTCCATCCATAATCTTCAGTGCCAGCGCTGTAACGCAACAAGCCATTGAATTTTTTGAGATTTTGGCTGTTATCCCAAGCGCCATCATAAGCTTGCGCTTCTACGGCATATAAAAATTGACCATCTGCAAGACTTTGCGAGCCAGCGTTAAACAAACGTTGAAAGCCATAACTGCCTAAGGTGAGTTTTGCGATGGATTGCGGTAATGTTTTGGCATAATGCAAATGTGTTGAGCCAGCCGCGGAAAAGTCACCTTGTTCCGCATGATAAGCGCCTTTTTTAAACTCCAAACTATCAATCAGTTCTGGCATTAACCAATTAGAATCAATATAACCTTGGCCGTGCGCATGTGTCGGCATATTCAGCGGCATGCCATCTAACCACACAGAAAAATCAGTGCCGTGATCCAGATTAAAACCGCGTAGATAATATTGATTGGCTTTGCCGTCGCCAGAATGCTGACTCACAATCAGGCCTGGCACTTGTTCTAACACTTCGCCAGGGCGAGATAGTGGAACATTACTGATGCGCTGATTGCTAATCACACTTTCACTTGCGCTATCTGCGATGCCGATTAAATTTTCGCGAACAGCAGTGACTTTTACTTCTTTAATTGAAATATCTTCAGATTGAATTTCTTCAAGATTAGATGATTCAGCAAATGCATTTGAGGATAACAATACAAAACATGCACTTGAATAACGTGACCATTTTTTTGCACGACTTTTTTTGTGTGACATAACTTACTCGGCGCGAACAGTTTTTTGATAGTAATCTAGCAGCAAATAGGCGTTAATACGTCATACTGCGTACAGATTTTATGCTCAACTTTCACTATGATAGCATTGGGAAATTTTACCTATGGCACAGTTGTTGCTGTCAAATACGTATTAAGTGCAGAATTAGATAGGGATAATGAGTGATGGGGTGGTTGAATTGAAGACAGTGGATCTAGCCGCAACTGCTCAGGGAAATGCTGAACCTACGCAGCGTATCGTTAAGATTCGTCGTGATTACAACACGTGGGTTGCAAACGAAAGTATCGAAGATTACGCACTTCGTTTCACGCCACGCTCATTCCGCAAATGGTCAATTTTACGCGTTTCAAACACCGCTTTAGGCGCCATTTCATTTTTAGTTTTAGAAGCAATTGGCGGCACAATCGCAGTCAATTATGGTGTTATTAACGCACTTTGGGCGATTTTAGCTGTTGGCACGATTATTTTTTTAACTGGTTTGCCAATCAGTTACTATGCCGCAAAATATGGCCTGGATATGGATTTGCTGACACGCGGAGCAGGCTTCGGTTATATCGGCTCAACCATTTCCTCATTTATCTACGCATCATTTACGTTTATTCTATTTTCGCTAGAAGCCGCGATTATGGCTTATGCGCTAGAGCTTTATTTTCATATGCCACTGTATATCGGCTATTTGGTCAGCGCGCTCGTTGTCATTCCGTTGGTCACGCATGGTGTTACGTTAATCAGCCGTATTCAAATGATCACACAGCCGATTTGGTTGATTTTGATGTGCTTGCCCTTTATTGCGATAGTGCATCATGACCCGCTTATATTTTCTAAAGTGTTGGCTTTTTCTGGCATATCTGGCAGTTCTGGCGAATTTAACCTGCTCATGTTTGGTGCAGCAACAGCGGTTGGTGTTGCGTTAATTCCCCAAATTGGTGAGCAAGTGGATTTTTTACGCTTTATGCCAGAAAAAACGGCCCAAAATCGTTGGCGATGGAATTTTGGCGTGTTAATGGCTGGCCCAGGTTGGGTGTTTTTAGGCATGCTGAAAATGCTGGGCGGCGTATTGTTAGCTTATTTAGTCATTCAAAGTGATATGTCGTTAGAGCAGGCAGTCAATCCGACCAATATGTATTTAGTCGGCTTTGGTTATGCTTTTAGCTCGCACGAGTTGGCTTTAGCTGCCACCACTTTATTTGTGGTCATTTCACAGGTTAAGGTGAATATGACCAATGCTTATGCGGGTTCATTGGCGTGGTCTAACTTTTTCGCGCGTTTAACGCACAGCCATCCTGGCCGCGTAGTTTGGGTGGTTTTCAATGCGCTGATTGCGATTATGTTGATGGAATTAGATGTATTTAAAGCGCTTGAGCAAGTATTGGGGCTTTATTCTAATATCGCGATTGCCTGGATTACTGCGGTTGTGGCCGATTTAGTCATTAATAAACCTTTAGGTTTAAGTCCAAAAGGCATCGAATTTCGCCGCGCTTATTTGTACGACATCAATCCAGTTGGCGTTGGCACGATGTTTTTGGCATCGGCACTTTCGATTGCAGCATTTTCGGGCATATTTGGTGAAGAAGCCAAAGCATTTTCTTCTTTTATCGCGTTGATTACCGCGCTGGTGACTTCACCACTTATCGCATGGTTAACTAAAGGTAAATATTACATTGCGCGCAAGCAATACACTTTTCCTGCAAAAACGCGCACACAAAAATGTGTGATTTGCGAGCGCGATTATGAAGCCGACGACATGGCGCATTGCCCCGCGTATCAAGGTGCGATTTGCTCATTATGTTGTTGCCTAGATGCGCGATGTAATGACGCATGCAAACCACAGGCTCGATTATCGCAGCAGTGGTTAAATGCGAGTAAATTCATGTTACCAGAATGGATTTGGCCGCATTTAAAAGGCGGTGTGGCGCATTATCTTTTACTCATGTTTATTGCACTGGCATTCTTTGGCGCGATGTTGGGTTTAATTTATTTCCACGAGACATTAACACTTGAATCGACCGCATCTGTTTTATTGCCACAATTGCAGGCTGGTTACTTAAAAGTGTTTGCTGCCTTGGTATTTGCCAGCGGGATTATTGCCTGGTGGCTAGTGTTAACTACCGAAAGTCGTCGCGTAGCACAAGAAGAATCCAATCGCCAAACGGGGCTTTTACTGCGCGAGATTGATTTGCACAAACAAACCGATAACGAATTACAGCTTGCCAGACATCTTGCAGAGCAAGCGAATCAAGCCAAAAGTCGCTATATCACAGGTATTAGCCATGAGCTTAGAACCCCGCTCAATAGCATTTTGGGCTATGCACAATTGCTGGATAACGACAGCTCAATCCCTTTGCATCGCAAGCATGCCATCAAAGTTGTGCGGCGCAGTGGCGAGCATTTGTTATCACTGATTGAAGGCACTTTAGACATTGCGCGTATTGAAAGTGGCAAGCTTACTTTTGATATTAAACCGATTAAATTTCCAGAATTTATCAGCCAAATTGTCAGTATGTTTGAGTTACAAGCGCGTAATAAAGGGTTGAGTTTTAAATATGAGGCCATAGGCGAATTGCCCGCAGTTGTGAAAGCAGACCAAAAAAGGTTAACGCAAATATTAATCAATATATTGGGTAATGCGGTGAAATTTACTAAGGCAGGCACGATTACTTTTCGTGTGCGTTATGTAAGAGAGCTTGCCTATATTGAAATTCAAGATACTGGGCCTGGTATTACGCGTGCAGAATATAACAAAATATTTGAGCCATTTTCACGCGGTAGTGCGGCCAACCAAATCAATATTGGTGGCACAGGGCTTGGCTTGACCATTAGTAAATTACTGACAGAGTTAATGGGGGGCGAGCTAAACTTTACCAGTGAAATTGGCAAAGGAACCACATTTCAGATTCGACTGTTTTTATCGCAAGTGCATCATTCAGAAGAAATAGAACCCAGTGTTTTTGCCAACCGCGTGACGTATCTAGGCGCAAGGCGCAAAATTTTAGTTGTCGATAATGAACAAGTAGACCGCGAGCTATTGGTGAATATTTTGGCGCCTCTGGGGTTTGAAATGGCGCAAGCAGCCACTGGTAAAGAGTGTTTGGATATTTACGAATCGTTTAATCCAGATATTATTTTGATGGATTTAGCCATGCCAGTGATGGATGGCTGGGAAGCCGCTTATATTATCCGCAAAGTACACCAATCACATATTCCAATTGGTATCGTTTCTGCGAATGCTTATGATAAAAATCTTGAAAATGCAGCAGGCATTGCCAGTGAAGATTTTATCGTCAAGCCAGTAAGTGTAGAAGAATTACTCAACTGGCTGGGCGATCGGTTGAATCTAGAGTGGATAACAAATACAGATGTTGTCGAAAATTTATTGCAAAATCCTGAAAGTGTGAGCGACCATACCAAAATGATTATGCCGCCAGAAAAAACATTAACAGAGCTGCTCGCGCTCGTTAACCTGGGTTACATCAAAGGCATTAATGGTAAGCTGGACGAAATTCTTTTAATCGATCCCAGTTATTTGGCTTTTGTAGAACTGATGCGGCAATTTTCCAGTCAATTTCAAATAGATATCATGAAAAACTTTATACAAGAGATCAACGTTCAAGAAATTCGGACACTTAACTAAAATATGGCAAGACCAGACTTAAATCATCATCAATCGTCTGTTGTACTTATTGTAGATGATGTGATGGATAATTTAGCCGTGTTGCATGATGCGCTGGATGAATCTGGCTATGCGGTCTTGGTTGCCAGTAACGGTAAAGTGGCGATTGAACGCGCACAAGCCGCGCAGCCCAATATTATTTTGCTAGATGCCATGATGCCAGAAATGGATGGCTTTGAAGTGTGCCGACAGCTAAAACTTAACGCTAAAACTAGCCATATTCCAGTGATTTTTATGACAGGCTTGACTGAATCGGAACACGTAGTCGCGGCTTTTCAGGCAGGTGGTACGGATTATGTGACCAAGCCGATTCGCACTGCGGAAGTGATCGCCAGAATCGCGGCGCATGTTAAAACATCGCGTCAAGTGCATCAAGCACGCGGCGCTTTAGATGCTTTTGGTCAGGCGGCGATTGCGATTACGCCGCAAAATGGCAAAATTGTCTGGCAAACGCCACTGGCGCGGCAGTGGATACAAAGTTATTTTTTTGCAGAAAATGAATTAAGCGAATTTATTACGCCTATTCCTGTATTAAATTGGATTGAGGCGGCTTATCAGGCCGATGCTGATGGCAAAACGCTACAGCCACTTACCATTATTCAAAGTACTAAGCGCTTAAGTTTTAGCCCAGCAAATATTGGCAGTGATGAGCAGTGGGTGATTGTGTTGAGAGAAGAGTCAGACGCCGCGCAGATAGAAGCGCTTATGCTGACTTTTAAGCTGACCAAACGCGAGTCAGAAGTACTGTACTGGGCAATTAAAGGTAAAACCAGTCGCGATATTGGCGATATATTAAGCACTAGCCCCAGAACGATTAACAAACACTTAGAGCATGTTTTTGTGAAACTGGGTGTGGAAACAAGAACGGCTGCGGCATCGCTAGCCGCTTCTAAATTACGTGGCTTTAATTAATAGCCACTAAAACAAAACAGAATGCTTAAAATCTAAAAAGGCCTTAAAAGGCCTTTTTATTTATTTAATTTTTTTAACACAAACATACAAAATTGCACTAATAACGACTAAAACACCTGCTAAATAATAAATACCAACTGCGCCCACAAAATCCAAAATGCTCTCCAATGTAAATATCGATTGATTTAAAAGTATTCGGCTAAAAAGTTAACCACTAATTTACGGTTAATATTTTAACGCAATTTAAAAAAATCTCAATTGCTTGGTATTGCATTGGATATAATCAGCCCAATAGTTAAGCCGTAGTTTCGTAAATCCAATCTAATAAGGGCTGCCATTGTTCGATGTCTTGCGTCACTAAAGATGGACGCATATCGAATAAACTTAAGCCTTGCTCTGCTGCGGTTACGTAGCTTTGTGCATTGCGTAAATAGGTTAAAACAGGAAAGTTGGTTTGCGCCATAAATTCAGCTAATTTAATGGCAGCGTTTGTACGACTATTCACCCGCATGCCAACTAGCGCCACAAAGGTTTTTTGTTTGCGAATTGCTTTTTCTTCATTTAACAAATCTAAAAAATCTTGTGTCGCGCCAATATCAAAAGCAGAGGGTTGTACGGGCACAATAATGCAATCGGCTTGTTTAATTGCATCAGATAACTTTTCATCCCTAAAGCCACCTGGCGAGTCTGCTACTAGCCATTCGGCCTTAAAATCAGATTGTTTAGATTTTGGTTGATGGCTTTCTATAAACGGTAATTCGGCAGAGCGTCTTTGTAGCCAGCTGGTGGCTGATTGTTGGCGATCAAGATCTGACAGCATGACGCGGTAATTCAGGCTGGCAAAATAACCCGCAAGATTGGTTGCCAGTGTGGTTTTGCCGCTACCGCCTTTGGGGTTGGCAACTAGTACGGTTTTCATATTTATCCAGTCTTATCGACAAATTACCCAATAAAAATCATACCGCACTTTTAACTTAAATAGCATACTAAACAGCTAAGTTGGCATACTAAAACTCGACCATTTCAAAATCACCTTTGCCAGCACCACATTCGGGGCATAACCACTCATCAGGTACATCTTCCCAACGTGTGCCTGGCGCAATGCCGTCTTCTGGCCAGCCTTTTTCTTCTTCATACATCAAGCCACATATAATGCACATCCAAGTTTTCATGTTGATTTCCAGTTTAATAACGTAATTATTTTAAGTGATAATTGAGTTAATTGGTCGATAACAGTATCGAATACTTACAATGTACAAAAAAAGAAAAAGCCCGCAAAGGCGAGCTTTTTCTTTTATACATAAAATTACTTCATTGCAGCAACCGCGTTTTTAACTCCTTCCGCATAAGCAGGGTCAGCTTTTGCAAATTGCGCCAACATACGTGCTTGTATGCTCGCATTCGCAGTTGATAATCCACCTGCAATGTTGCCAAACAACTGTGCTTTTTGGCTATCGTTCATAATGCGGAACAAATCACCTGCTTGGCTGGCATAGTCTTCATCATCTTGACTATGATAGCCAATCCAAGCGTCAGCCAACACTGGCATTGGCGGTGCTGCCACCTGCGGTGCGGGTACTGGCGCGCCGTCATTCGCTCTATCGTTAGGAAAGAAGTTAGAAGCACTTACCGTAGCGGCTTGACTGCCATAGCTCGCTTCGCTGCTGCCGTGGCCCGCAGCGTTTCCGCTGCCATGCCCTACTGGACAACCCATGCCTGCAAATGCACCATCACGTTGATAGTGGTTAACAGGGCATTTAGGCGCGTTGATAGGAATCTGGTTTACATTTGCGCCCACTCGGTAACGGTGCGCATCCTGATAAGCCAATAAACGACCTTGCAACATTTTGTCTGGCGATGCATTGATGCCTGGTACAAAATTGCTTGGCGCAAATGCTACTTGCTCAGTTTCTGCAAAGTAATTGTTCACGTTTTTGTTTAACTCTAACTTGCCGATTTCAATCACTGGAAAATCAGCATAGGGCCACACTTTGGTTAAATCAAACGGATTGATATGATAATTTCTAGCTTCTTCTTCTGTCATGATTTGTACCTCAACGCGCCATGACGGAAAATCGCCCCTATCAATCGCCTCAACCAAATCTTTTTGCGCGCCATTTGCTGGCATTTTTGCCGCTTCTTCATTGGTTAAGGTTTTAATACCTTGATTGGTTTTAAAGTGCCATTTGCACCAGAAACGCTCACCTTTTGCATTGTAAAAGCTTAATGTGTGGCTACTAAAACCGTGCACATGTCGGTATGACGCAGGAATGCCGCGATCAGACATCAAAATGGTCATTTGGTGTAATGATTGCGGGTGATTTGCCCAAAATTCAAAGGCATTAGCTGGGTTTGGTAAATTGGTACGCGCGTCTTTCTTTTGGCTATGAATAAAGTCAGGAAACTTAATCGGATCATTCAAAAAAAACACGGGTGTGTTATTACCCACCATATCCCAGTTACCTTCTTTGGTATAAAACTTAACCGAAAAGCCGCGCGGGTCACGTGCATAATCGCTAGAATCTTGGCCGCCACCAACTGTAGAAAAGCGTAAAAACACATCGGTTTGCTGGCCAACTTCTTGTAAAAAGTTGGCAATGGTCACGTATTTTAAACTTTTAGTCACCGTAAAAGTGCCATGAGCAGCCGTACCACGGGCATGTACAACACGTTCTGGAATACGCTCACGGTTAAAATGAGCTAATTTTTCAAATAAGTAATGGTTGTCATAAGTTAATGGTCCACGCGCACCCACTGAAATGCTGTTGTTATCATCGGCCACTGGTGCGCCAGCTGAGGTGGTTAATATATTTTTAGTCATATTGCTCTCCTAATAATTAATTTGTCATGTTGTTATAAATACTTTATTAATGCGTTAGTGCGTAGGACGCCAGAAGTTCAACAAGCATCTGGCTAGGCTGATTCAATACATGTTGTAACATAGTTTGCTCCTTTTAAAGTGTTTGCATCTATTCAATAGTTGATGCCATGTAATACATAATAGAGAAGCGTGTGCCATTTGTATAATTGTATGTTTTGATACTGTTGATAAATTAAATTAATCAATGTATGATAAATTTTACTGATTAAAAGCGATATAAAAATGACATTAATCGAACTTAAATTTGTGATGGCAGTTGCGCAAGAACGTAATTTCAGGCGTGCGGCGGAGAAGTGTTTTGTCACGCAGCCTGCATTAAGTTTGGGTATCAAAAAACTAGAGCAAGAATTAAACGTGATGATATTTGAGCGCAGCCGTTCAGATGCCACGCCAACAGAAATTGGCGTCAAAATTATTGAGCAAGCATCGCGTGTGTTAGAAGAAGCGGGCAGAATCAAACAGCTTGCTGAGTTAGGCAAAAATCAATTAAAAGGTGCTTTAAAATTAGGCATGATTCATTCAGTTGGGCCTTATTTATTGCCAGAGATTATTCCTATTTTGCGGCAAACTGCGCCAGATATGCCGCTAGAAGTAGAAGAAAACTTAACCGCAAATCTAGAGGCACAATTGCGCAATGGGGTGATTGATGTGGCGATTATTGCACTGCCGTTTGATGTGCCAGGTTTGCAATATAAAGCGCTTTATGATGAGGAGTTCGATGTGGTGGTACCAAGCGATCACCATTGGGCAAGGCGCAAACAAATTAATCCTGAAGAACTATCAGACGAAAAAGTACTTTTGTTAAATAGCGGGCATTGTTTCAGCAATCAAGTCACGCAAGCCTGCCCAGAGCTATCGCGAAAAGGCGAGGTGCTACAAGGCAATTCATTAGAAACGATTCGTAATATGGTGGCTTCGAATCTAGGCATTACGGTTTTGCCATCCTCTGCAACGGCAGAGCGGTATAACAATCCCCTAATTAAAGTGATTCCATTTACCAGCCCAGCGCCCACTAGACGTATTGCAATTGCTTGGCGTAAAAGCTTTGTTAGAGTAGAAACAGTAGAAATAATTGTCGATGCGATTAAAGCGATTGATTCGGATTATATGAAAATGATTACTTGATTGTTTTATCAATTTTAGTAATTGATAGGCGTAAAAAAAGACACTCGAAAGTGCCTTTTTTGTTAAACGTTTAAGCTTATTTATTCATTACGTACATTGTTACTTCAAAGCCAAAACGCATTTCTGTAGCTGCTGGTGTTGTCCACATAATAATCTCCTAAAATTTCGTTTAAATTAACTACGCAATCTATGAGTTGAATAATACAGATTAGTTAAAAGTAAAGCGTATGTGATGTTATTAAAACACGCTAATGATTTTCATTAGATGCCTAATAAGTTAAAAGCACGCGATAGCCAGCAACTGACAAATTTTGCACGTTAATAGCAAGGTTAATGCGCACTTCCTCACGCCCAGTCATGCCGTCAATAATATTAACACCGCTATTCAGATACTCTTGCGGGCGCACCAGCTTTCTTAATACAGGTTTATCGTCAATATCGGTAAGGGTAAGTTCGATGTTGGGATAAGCTTGCGCGTGCGGTGCATTATTAATCAGTAGGCTTGAAAAATTAATCACATCTAAATAGTCATCACTTTCTTGCATATCTGAGTCGTCAATTGTTAACAAATCTAGATGCTGCGGTAAGTTAACTTTACAATTCAAATAGCTACATGCTTGCTGTAAATAAGGTTTAAATTGCGGATAATTGACAGCGATTGTTGAACGTAAAAAATAAACGCTCTGTAATAAAGCAAGAATGACCAATAACAATGTTATAAAAATTAACCAAATGTTCAGTTTTGGTTTGTTGAGCCTAAATTTGGGGTCGGTGGTTAAATCATCTATAAAAATAGGCGCCCGCACCGCGTCAATATCTACGTCTTCTTCAGCGATTGAAGCAGGCATCTGATTGCTCATATTAGGTCTATTGGTAAAGTCCCTAGTCGATTCTCGGCTCTTACTTAATTCGTTTTGAGAGCTCAAATCAGACAGGTTTGGCACCGTTTCTAGCACCACATTTAACACTTCGCTGATGGGCTTTTCATCTGCCGTGCGCGTAGATTCATTGGCTTCAAACGTTGCACTTTCAATATCAAAATCTTCCGCTTCGCTAACCGTATAGCTTGCTTCTAAACTGATGTTATGTTCAACAGACGTGTGGTCACCAGCATTACGATTCTCATCAGTGACTTCAGTTAATCGATTTTTGGCGTTAAATATATGGCCACAATGACCGCACCTTACTTTGCCGCGATACGCTTTTAAATGATCGATATTCAGTAAAAACTGCGTTTCGCAAGCGGGGCAGGAGGTGATGTAATTCATTTTTTGGTGCCGGTGAGCAATATCCAAGCATCATGCTGGCGTGGCGCATCCATAACGAACCACTCACTATAACGCTCTGTGAGTGCCTCGGTTTGAGTTTCCAAAATGCCAGACAAGGCTAACTGACCGCCTGCTTTACAATATTTAGCCAAAACAGGCGCTAGTACCATCAGTGCGCTGGATAAAATGTTGGCAACAACGACATCGAATGTATTGTGTGCAAATGCATTGGCATCATAAAACTGTACATCCACTTGATTTTGTTCTGCATTGTAATGGCTTGCAATAATGGCTTGGTCATCAATATCCACGCCAACTACCTCTTGCGCGCCTAGCTTTTTTGCAGCAATTGCCAAAATGCCCGAGCCACAACCGTAATCTAACACTGAGTGCGCAGGCATAGTTTCTGTCAGCCACTCTAAACATAGATGCGTAGTAGGGTGGCTGCCAGTGCCAAAAGCTAGCCCCGGATCTAGCATAATATTAATAGCATCTTGTTGCGCAGTTTCTTGCCAGCTAGATTGATGCCAAGTCGGTACTATCCACAATTTATCAGTAATCTTGATCGGGTCAAATTGTGCTTGTGTGGCGCGCACCCAATCTTGTTCTTCAATCACTTCAGTGCTGTATTGAAAATGCGAGATGTTAGTAGCCGTACTCAATGTTTGAATCACCTGCTCAACATTGGTGTCAGCGTCAAACATAGCGGTGACGATATTTTGTTGCCAGATACCAGGAGGCGGATACTGTATATCTTCACTGCTTGGCTCGCCAAAAATGGCTTGCTCATTTGCTGTTTCAGCAAACGCATCTTCAATACTGGCAGATAGTGCACCTAAATCCATTAATGCATCACTAATCGTGTCTGCATTTTGTTCGTTTGCCTGAATTTTAAGTAATAGCCACGCCATCAGTTTTTGTCACCAGTACTCAGATTATTTATGGCTAATACCTAATTTTTGTTCGAGATAATGAATGCTAGTGCCGCCTAAATGAAAAGCTGCATCTGCCATTAAATCGGCATGCAATGGAATATTGGTTTTGATACCGTCCACCAGCATTTCCGATAGTGCGATACGCATACGTGCAATCGCTTGCTCGCGTGTTGCGCCATAGGTAATAAGCTTGCCTATCATCGAATCATAATTAGGTGGTACCACATAGCCAGCATATGCATGAGTATCAATACGTACTCCAGGGCCGCCTGGCATGTGAAATGTGGTTAACTTACCCGGAGATGGCACGAAGCTGTAAGGGTCTTCGGCATTAATGCGACATTCAATCGCATGGCCACGCAGCTCAATATCGCGTTGACGGAAAGCAAGTTTTTCGCCTGCAGCCACAAAAATTTGCTGTTGTACCAAGTCGATACCTGTAATCATCTCTGTCACAGTGTGCTCAACTTGCAAGCGCGTATTCATCTCAATAAAGTAAAATTCGCCGTTCTCGTACAGGAATTCAAATGTACCAGCACCGCGATACTTAATTTTGCGACAAGCTTCTGCGCAACGTTCGCCGATTTTATCGCGAATTCTAGGGCTTAATAACGGAGATGGCGCTTCTTCAATGATTTTTTGATGACGGCGTTGCATAGAGCAATCGCGGTCACCTAAATAAACAGCATTACCATGCTGGTCTGCCAAGATTTGAATTTCAATATGGCGCGGGTTTTCTAAAAACTTTTCCATGTATACCATGGGGTTACCAAAAGCTGCTTGCGCTTCTGCTTTAGTCATATTCACCGCATTTACTAACGCGGCTTCTGTGTGCACTACGCGCATGCCGCGTCCACCGCCACCGCCAGCTGCTTTGATAATGACTGGGTAGCCTACTTTTTTAGCGGTTTTAATAATTTCAATGGGGTCGTCTGGCAAAGCACCTTCAGAGCCGGGTACGCAAGGCACGCCAGCTTTTTTCATGGCGTCTTTGGCCGATACTTTATCGCCCATCAAGCGAATGGTTTCAGCACGAGGGCCAATGAAAACAAAGCCGCTTTGCTCTACGCGTTCAGCGAAATCGGCATTTTCTGATAAGAAACCGTAGCCTGGATGAATTGCTTGCGCATCGGTGACTTCAGCAGCGCTAATCACCGCAGGAATATTCAGGTAACTTAAATTAGAAGGTGCAGGGCCAATGCATACCGACTCATCTGCTAACTTAACGTATTTAGCTTCTTTATCGGCGACTGAATGCACGGCTACCGTTTTAATGCCTAGCTCGCGGCAGGCACGTTGTACGCGGAGAGCGATCTCTCCACGGTTAGCGATTAGTATCTTTTCAAACATATTTCATCAACCAATCGCAATTATTCAATAATAAACAATGGCTCGCCATATTCAACTGGCTGACCGTTTTCTAGCAATATTTTTTTCACCACGCCTGCTACATCTGATTCGATTTCGTTGAGTAACTTCATGGCTTCGATGATACATAAAGTATCGCCTATTGCTACTTTAGTGCCTACATCTACAAACGGTTTTGCGTCGGGAGACGATGAGCGATAGAAAGAGCCTACCATGGGAGATTTAACCGTATGACCTTCAACTTCGGCCACAACAGGTGCAGCTGCAGTTGGCACAGGTGCAGATTGCGCGACTGGCGCTGTCTGCGGTGCCGCCATATATTGCATAACAGGCGCATTGCTGGGCATTAATGCACGGCTGATGCGCACCTTTTCTTCACCCTCGGTAAGCTCCAGCTCGGAAATGCCAGATTCTTCTACCAAATCGATTAATTTTTTAAGTTTACGTAAATCCATAATAACCTCTGTATTAACTTAGTTATGATTGCTTAGTTTTGATTGTAAGTGTTAATTAGTGTTGAAATGTTGTTAAAAATAACGTTTGAGCGTATTTAAGTGGTTTTTTTGTTGCAGTAATTAATCGCGTAATGCAAAGCTGCGCTGTAACCTTCGGCCCCTAAGCCGCTAATCACGCCAACTGCAATATCGCTAAAGTAAGAATGATGCCTAAAACTTTCCCGCGCAAATACATTAGATAAATGTACTTCAATAAAAGGGGTTTTAATGGCAGAAAGTGCGTCGCGAATCGCAACAGAAGTATGGGTAAAAGCGGCGGGGTTAATCACAATAAAATCGACAGTGTTAACAGCATGAGATTGAATTTTAGCAACAATTTCAGCTTCGCTATTACTTTGATAGGTATTTAAATTAACAGCATTTTGCTGCGCAATCACTGCTAATTGTGCATTAATCGCAGCAAGTGTTAAGTTGCCATAATGCTCTGGCTCGCGTAAGCCAAGTAGATTAAGGTTAGGCCCATGCAATACTAAAATCGATTTAGTGGTCATCTTGAGCCACTTATATTGAGTTTTGTATTACATTTAGTCGGTTTTTGACGAACTTTCATAGCGGCAAGTTTGCCGAACTTGAATGCTTTTGTCCAGCAAATTAACCGTAGTTAGATGAAGTTTAAGCGAAGTTATTGAATGAATGAATCTTAAGTGATTGAATGATAACTAAAATTTTACAATAAAGTCAAAAAACAGTTTTTATAAAATAGTTTTCAAGGTTTGCTCTAATAAAGGCTTAGTAATGCGGCCAAAATAGGTTTTTGCCACGGTGCCATCGGCTTTGATGATGACAGTGTAGGGCAAAACGCCCTTGTTGTTGCCCAAGCTGGCGGCAATATCCATGCCTTGTACATCTGCCGCAAATAAGGGGTAGCTCACCTTAGTCTCTTTTAAAAAATCGTTAATCGCGGCAACGTCCTCAATTGCCATGCCTAATACAACCACATTGCGATCTTTGTATTCAGTATGCAAAGTCGATAGTTCTGGCATTTCTTCGCGACAGGGTTCGCACCAGCTGGCCCAAAAATTAAGCACGACAACTTTACCTTCATATTGTTTTAATGGTTGTGGTTTGCTGTTTTCATCAGAAAAATTCGCTGTAAACAAAGCTTGTGTCGACATGCCTTGCTTTGACTCGTTACCTATTTGGGTTTGTGGGTTGAGAAAAAAATAAAAGATGGCAAAACCGAGTGAGCCGATTAAGACCAGATAAAAAAGCGGTGTTTTTAATTGATTCAGCATTATTGAGCATTCACTTTATTGAGTATTTGTGTAAATTGGGCGACATTTTTGTAGCCAATGACTTTGGGTTTGATTTCGTTGCCAGCGACATCAAAAAAGATAATGCCAGGAGGGCCAAACAAACCAAAACGTTTTAATAAGGCTTGGTCATCGTCATTATTTTCAGTGACATCAACTTGTAGTAAAACGGTATTTTTTAGAATAGCTTGTATATTGCCATCGCTAAAAGTAAATTTTTCCATTTCTTTACAGGCAACGCACCAATCGGCATAAAAATCCAGCATGACAGTTTTGCCACTGGCCGCTGCAATTGCAGTATCTAGTTCTGCCACGCTTTTAACACGTGCAAAAGGTAAATTATGTTCAACAGAAGTACCCAGCAATTTGTTGACTGGCTGCGTAATCGCGCTAGGCAATACAGGCCAAATCAAGTAGGCGGCCATTGCTAGCATCAGTACACCAAAAAAGTTACGCACAATGGTCATCCAGCTGCCTGCTTTGGGTAGTAAACTGCCAGCAGATGCGCCAATGAGTAACAAAGGCACGCCCATGCCGATGGCTAAGGCAAATAAGCCTACGCCGCCTAACAATACGTTATGGGTTTGGCCAATATAAATTAGTGCACCAGCTAATGGCGCGGCAACGCATGGGCTAACAATTAATGCAGATAACACGCCCATGACAAACACGCCCAAAAATTCGCCACCTTTTAATTTTTGGCTTGCGCCTAGAATTTTGTTCTCAATTACCGCTGGCAATTTTAGTTCGTAAAATCCAAACATAGAGAAAGCCAATGCAACAAAAATGAGTGCGGTGGCACCTAATACCCAAGCATTTTGTAATGATTGGCTTAATAAATTACCTGACAAACCTGCTGCAATACCAGCCAGAGTGTAACTGAGTGCCATGCCCAATACGTAGGCCACCGATAACCCGAAAGAATGTAATTTGCACGCTTTGCCGCTTTCTGCTTGTTTTGATTGTTTTTTCTGGCTACCTACAATGATGCTAGATAAAATTGGAATCATTGGTAATACGCAAGGTGTGAATGACAGCAATAAGCCAGCGACAAAAAATACACCAATAATCAACCACAAATTACCTGCTTTTAATGCTTGCGTTGTTTTATCGTCGTCAGAGCTGGAAACAACGCTAGTGCTGGCACTGCTACCGCTATTTGGCAATTCAATTGCAATCACTTTGGTAACAGGTGCGTAGCATAAACCTTTTTCACTACAGCCTTGATAAGTGGCATGAATGACGGGATTATTAGCAGTACTTAACACTATTTTTGCATCGAATTCGTGATGATAAACTTCCTGCTTACCAAAATTCGGGTCATCTTTTATTTCGCCTGCGGGCAAATCAATCTGTTCAATTTTGCCTGTGCTGGCATCCTTAATCACAAACTTAATGCGCTCTTTATACAAATAATAGCCGGGCACTATCTTAAAATTAGCGTTTAAATTTTGCGCGTCTAATGCGGTTAAGTTAAGCTTAAACGCAACATCTGGTGATAAAAACTCATCTTCTTGAATCTCTTCAACAAAAGCGTTTTTGCCACTTAAATTGCTATCTGCGGCATGTAACAAAGGGGTTACAAGCGTTGTCATAAAAACGATTACAATGCTATTTAGTAGGTGTTTCAAATAATGCTCCGTCTTTCAAAATAAATGCCAGCAGTTGCAAATACTGCATTTAACCCCCAATTAGTGAAAACAATTGGATAGAAAGTTCTTAAGATATGCGTTTTTTAATAGGTTTAATTTTACTCGCTTTTCCATTTGCCGAACTATTTCTGCTGATAAGTCTTGCAGATGCTTATGGCTGGTGGGTATTGCTCTATTTAGTCGTCATAGCTTACTTGGGCTTACAACTGATTCGTGGTGAAAAGTTATTGTTAACGGCTAAAATGATGCAAAGTCTGACATCTGGCGGTAATCCCGTTAAAACCATGCTAGGTAGCGCGCGTAATATGGTGGCGGGTGTGTTGTTAATTATTCCTGGCGTGATCACCGATATGATTGCGGTAGTTTTGCTATTAACACCCATCAGTAAGCAAAACCCAAATGCTGCGACTAACCAATATGAACAACCATTTCAACAGTCATACCAACCAAGCCCTGATGCACGTGCCGCCAACGATGATGTGATTGAAGGTGAATATACGCATGTGCAAGATGATAATCAGAAAAAATAATTTTTAAAAAGTTAAGAAAAAATGCATAAAGTGACCATTAAAAATAGCGGCCATACATTTGATGTGCGCCCCAGCCAAACCGTGTTGCAAGCCGCAATTGAGGCAGGTGTAAATTTACCCTACGGTTGCCGTAACGGTGCTTGCGGCGCTTGTAAAGCCAAATTGTTGCAAGGCAAAGTAATGCATGACGATTATCAGGGCAGCGCGATGAGCGACGCTGAATTGGCTGCAGGCAACACATTATTATGCTGTGCAAGGCCGATGGAAGACTTAAGCATTGAGTGTCGCGAAGTGGGCGGTTTGGCAGGCATTAAACCGCGCATTTTGCCAGCACGTGTAGCAAAAAAAGAGCAGCTTGCGCATGACGTAATTGCCCTGCATCTGCAATTGCCAGCAAGTGAGCGCTTACAATTTAAAGCAGGCCAGTATATTGAATTTATTTTAAAAGATGGCAAACGCCGTGCTTTTTCAATCGCCAATGCGCCGCACGATAGCGATTTTTTACAGCTACATATTCGCGTAATTGCAGGCGGCGTATTCAGTGAATACGTAGAAAAAGAGCTGCAAGAAAAAGCCATATTGCGTTTAGAAGCGCCATTTGGTAGTTTTTTTCTAAGAGAAGATTCGCAAAAGCCGATTATTTTAGTTGCAGGCGGTACGGGTTTTGCGCCAGTCAAGGGCATTATTGAGCATATGCTGCATAACAATATCCAGCGCGATATTCTGCTATACCGTGGCGCACGCGAATTGCGCGATTTGTATATGCATGACTTATGTGAGAAATGGGCAGACTTAATGCCTAATATTACTTACATTCCTGTGTTGTCTGAAGCCGCTGGCCATGATAATTGGCAAGGCAGAACAGGGCTTGTGCATCAGGCGGTGTTAGATGACGCTATTAGTCAAAACTGGGATTTAAGTGCCTACCAAGCGTATGTGTGTGGCGCACCTGGTATGTGCGAAGTGGCACATCAAACTTTTGTAGAGCAAGGTTTAGATGCAGAAGAGTTTTTTAGTGATGCGTTTACGTTTGCGAATCCAGTACTCAAGCCAGCAATATAAGCTTAGCCCAAGCGCATGATATTGCTGAGCATGGCATCATCGCCTGGTGCATCTGCAACGCAAACTTTTAAGCCCATTTGTAAGGGCAATTCGGCAATACGCGCATGATTCACAAACAGGGTGATATTTTTCAGCCATTCGGAATCGCCTGCCAAATCCAGTAAGTGTCGCATGGCTTCACTGCTGGTAATCACAATGCCGTGCAGTTTTTTTTCACTATAAAGTTTCGCCAATAATTCGCAATTGGTTTGCGGGTTAATACGTTGATAGCACTCTGCAAAACTAACCATTGCACCGCGTGCTTTTAAGCTTTCTGCCAACACATCGCGGCCACCGATGCCACGAAAAATCATCACTTTTTGACCGTTAACTTGTTGCATTTCAGGCAACGCCAATAAAGCTTCAGAATCAAAACGAACCTTACTTTCATCGCCGTCTTGAATATGGCTTGATGGCGTAAGCACTTGCTTTACCCCAAAGCTTTGTAGCTCATTAGCGGTAACAGGGCCAATGGCGGCAAATTGTAGGTGTTCTGGCATGCCAACATTAACCAATCGCGGCATGCCATTTTGTACCGCATTGCTGCTGATAAAAATCGCCCAATCGTACTCATGAATCGCTTCAATCACCGTTTCAAACTGGCTGTAATCGGCTAGTGGTGTGATTTCAATTAACGGATATGAAATGGCTGTGCCGCCTGCTGCAGTAATTAATGCACTTAGTTTTTTGGCTTGGTCAACAGGGCGGGTAATGGCGATACCAAGGCCAGATAGCGGCATTGTTGACATTTTAAGAATGGATTCCCGATTTCGTATAAATGACGACGGAAGTAATTTTGAACATGATTAGTGTTTAATACCATCCAGCGCAGCCAATATTTTGTCTGCACCTTTTGCCACCAATTTAGCCGCCAATTCCTGACCAACTGCTTCGGCATTATCAACACTGCCAGTGACTTTTTCGCGCAAAATTTGCTTGCCATCTACACTGGCGACAAAGCCAGCGATGCTGATGCGATGGCCTTGGCGTGTGGCGTATGCACCAAGCGGCACGGTGCAGCTGCCCGCTAAAGCGCGACTCATACCGCGTTCGGCTTCCACGCATAGTTGCGTATCAATATGATTAAGCGGCGCTAATATTTCAATTAAGTCAGTGCGGCTGGCACTAATTTCAATGCCCAATGCACCTTGCCCCACTGCGGGAATACTGAGTTCTGGTGAAATAAATTGGCGAATGCGATTGCCTAATTCTAAGCGGATTAAACCCGCGGCTGCCAAGATAATCGCGTCATACTGGCCATCATCTAATTTGCGCAAACGCGTTTGTACGTTACCGCGCAGCGATTCTATTTTTAAATTAGGAAACCTTGCCTGAATTTGGCTTTGGCGGCGCAAACTGGATGTGCCAACGATACTGCCTGCTGGCAAATCTTCTAATTTTTTAAAGTTGTTTGATACAAAAGCATCGCGCGGATCTTCGCGTTCACCTGTGGCGGCCATTAAAAAGCCTTCTGGCAGATTCATGGGCACATCTTTCATGCTGTGCACAGCTAAATCGGCACTGCCGTCTGCCAGCGCCATTTCTAGCTCTTTTACAAATAATCCTTTGCCACCAATGCGCGCCAGCGGCGAATCTAAAATTTGGTCGCCTGTAGTGGTCATGCCCAGAATGCTCACTTCACACAAAGGATACAATTTTTTAAGCTTGGCTTGAATATGCTTGGCTTGCCACATCGCCAGCGCACTTTCACGCGATGCGATGATTAATTGTTTAGGCTCGAGTTTTTTAGGTTGATTGTGCATATTAAGAATTTTAGCATGTCTTGTGTGTGCGCAAACGGGTGTACAAAAGTGTGTTTTTTGGGTTAAGCTAAAAATGGTCAATATTAAAATGAATAGACTAAACATCAATTTTACTGGCGTTTTATTTTTGGAAAACGGATGGACGATGAGCTAATTAGCTGTTTTAAAACGTTTTAAGGAGAAGGTTATGCAATATCAATTAGACACTTTTATCAATTCGCTGAATGAATTTTGGGTACAGCTCATACATTTTGTGCCCAAGTTATTAGCAGTTATTGTCATTTTATTTTTTGGTTGGCTTATCGCCAAATTGGCCAGATCCGCCGTAAAACGCCTATTGACATTAACCCAATTTGATAAAGCGGCGCAAAAATCAGGCTTAGAAGCGTTTATTAATCATGGCAATTTTAATGTGACTTTAAGCGGCATTATCAGCCAAGTGGTGTATTGGCTAGTGATTCTGTTATTTGTGATTACTGGTGCGAATGCGCTGGGCCTGAATGAAGTCGCTGTGTTGTTACAACAATTAGCCAGCTATTTGCCGCATATTATTGTGGCTATTTTAGTCATTATTTTTGGTACTTTATTGGCGCGCTTTGTTAATCGCTTAGTATTTGCATGGCTGTACAGCATTAAGTTTTCGCATGCGTTAACGGTGAGCACATCGGCTGAATACGGCATTCAAATTTTGGCGATTTTCGTAGCGCTTGAGCAATTAGGCATTGGCATGCAGCTGATTCACTCATTGTTTATTATTGTATTTGGCGCATTCTTTTTGGCACTTGCACTGGCTTTTGGTTTGGGCGGACGCGAATGGGCGGCTAAAGTGATTGCCGAAATGGATGCTAAAAAGAAACAACCCTAGACGCTAATATTTTTCGTCTTGTTTAAGGTGTTAAGTTTTGCGCGCTAGCTTTGCCGAACCAGATGTTGTTGGCGGCGGCTAATGGCAACGGTTTCGGGGATATCTTTTAATAAAGCCACCCAGCGCTCTTCGTTGGCTTCATTGAGTCGTTTTTCATAGCCAATAATAAATAATGGCGCAACCAAGCAATTGCGATGCAGGCGCATAAATCGCTCACCGAATTCAGTTTCTAGATGGGTGAGCGATTCTTCAATCAAATACTCACGTTCTGCGGTGCGCACCGTGATGTATTTCAGTTCGGCTCGCAGGTAAATAATCTGTTCAATAGGCACCAAAATCACACGGCCGCGCTCATGAATGCTGAGATGGCTGCGCATTTTTTGCAGTGGCTTTAAGGCTTCAATCTGCTTGGGTTTAAGCGCATGCGCTTTATCAATCGCGGTTTGCAGGCGTTCTAAGCGAATCGGTTTGAGTAGGTAATCAATCGCGTTTAAATCAAATGCTTTAATCGCGTAAGCATCAAATGCGGTAGTAAAAATAATATGAGGTTTGGGTTCGAGTTTTTGCGCATGCTGGGCGGCTTCAATGCCATCCATCAGCGGCATGCGTATATCCAATAACATTAAATCGGGTTTGGTTTGCATGGCCAAATCAATCGCTTCCTTGCCATTTTTGGCTTCGGCAACAATCGTTACATCGGCAATATCGCCCAGCAAATCACGCAAGCGATTGCGCGCGGGCGTTTCGTCATCGGCAATTAAAATAGTTAACATGTTTTTTAAGCGAAATTTTTTTAGTTTATTTTAGTGTTAAGTTAATGCAGTCATTTAATGCGTGTGCGGCAAGCGAATATGCACTTCATAACGGTTTTGTTTGTCGCTAAGTTGTGTTGCTTCTGCTTTAAGTGATGCTTCTAAATCAAAATGTAAACTTAAGCGCTCTTTAATATTTTTGAGCGCCATTTTATTGCCCGCATGATGTTGATTTTGCGGTGCATATGGGTTGCTGATGCTAATGTGCAACTCTTTGTGTCGCGTGTAAATAGTGACGATAATTTCGCCGCCTTCAGCCATCGGCTCAATTCCGTGATACACCGCGTTTTCAAGTAGTGGTTGCAAGATTAAAGGCGGAATCATTGCATCTGGCGGCATGTTGTCTATTTGCCATGTGATTTGTAATCGCTCTTCTAAGCGTAATTTTTCTAGTGCCAAATATTGGCGGCATAGGGCAATTTCTTGCGCTAACGGTACCAAATCGCGATTATCAGCCATCAGCACGCGGAATAAATCGGCCATATCTTCTAATGCGGTTTCGGCGCGCTTGGGTTGGCTACGAATCAACGACAAAACGGCATTAATGCTATTAAATAAAAAATGCGGGCGAATTCGCGCTTGCAAGGCTTGCAAGCGCGCTTCTGCAATAGCAGGCGAGTAAGCGCGCTGCTGCAAATGAAAATAGTAAAATACAATACCAGTGACAATTGCACTTAATAGGCAGGCACGATAGACACTTGGAATATCCTCAAACGAAAACAGTTGATTAAATACAACAAATACTAGAAAAGTAAGGCCAATTTCTAACAAAAAAATGACGATAATACCAAGCCAGTAAGGTAATTTATTCAACAATGGATGCAGCGTATACAGGCTTAACATGCTAAGCAGTAAAATAGGCTGCACTATTGCCGATAATTCGGCTAATAAAGGTAAAAATTCGTTAAATTGTTGGCTGAATAAAATCGCTGTAATAGCGGTTAATAGGTTCACAATCAGCAAAATACGTAGGTGTATGCCAAGATTGTGTAAATTAGGTAAACGGCTATTTTTGCGCACGGCGTATAGTTCGTTATAATGAATGCACAAGTATATTATTATTAACGAAAATTTTCATAATTAAAGCCAAGAAAGCCATTACACGGTGCAAGAGAAACTAGTGCAAGACAACTCATTAAATAAAAAATCAAGCGCGTGGTCTGGCCGCTTTAACGAACCAGTCGCAGAACTGGTTAAAAAGTACACCGCATCGGTTGGTTTTGATAAACGTTTAGCCGAGTTTGATATTGCAGGCTCAACAGCGCACGCTAAAATGCTGGGCGCGCAGGGCATTATCAGCTTGGATGATGTAGCAAAAATTGAACAAGGTCTTGCTGAAATTTTGGCTGAAATTCAAGCGGGCAGCTTTGAATGGCTGCTGGATTTGGAAGATGTACATTTGAATATTGAAAAGCGCTTAACCGACAAAATCGGCGATGCAGGTAAGCGCTTACATACAGGCCGTAGCCGTAACGACCAGGTGGCAACCGATGTGCGGCTGTGGTTACGTGCAACAGTAGATGACATTTTAGTGGCGATTAAAAAGCTGCAATTGAGCATTGTGGATTTGGCTGAGCAGCATGCTGACACCATCATGCCAGGCTTTACGCATTTACAAGTGGCACAGCCAGTGACGTTTGGCCATCATTTGCTGGCCTATTTTGAAATGTTAAAACGCGATGCAGAGCGTTTTGCCGATTGCCGCAAGCGTATCAATCGTCTGCCTTTAGGTGCTGCTGCATTGGCAGGAACCAGCTATCCGATTAACCGTGAAATGGTGGCAAAAAGTTTGGGTTTTGATGGCGTATGCGAAAACTCTCTAGATGCGGTTTCTGATCGCGATTTCGCCATTGAATTTACCGCCGCTAGTGCATTGTTAATGACGCATCTGTCGCGTTTTTCTGAAGAGCTGATTTTATGGTCTTCACCCAGATTCGCTTTTGTGGATATCGCTGACCGTTTTTGCACGGGTTCATCTATTATGCCGCAAAAGAAAAACCCTGACGTACCAGAGCTGGTGCGCGGTAAAACTGGGCGCGTCAATGGCCATCTGGTCGCTTTGCTCACTTTGATGAAAGGCCAGCCGCTGGCCTACAACAAAGATAATCAAGAAGACAAAGAGCCGTTATTTGATACTGCAGATACCATTTTAATGACGCTGGCGATTTATGCGGATATGTTGCGCGGCATTGAAGTAAATAAAGCCAATATGCGCCAAGCCGCTTTAGAGGGCTTTGCCACCGCCACCGATTTAGCCGATTATTTGGTGAAAAAAGGATTACCGTTTAGAGATGCGCATGAAGCGGTTGCGCTGGCGGTAAAGCACGCCGTGCAAAAAAAATGCGATTTGGCGGATTTGCCGCTGAAAGATTTACAGCAATTTAACCAAATGATTCAAGATGACGTGTATGCGGTATTAACTCTAGAAGGTTCATTAGCCAGCCGCAACCATA
The DNA here is from genome assembly GCA_021732405.1 of Methylotenera sp. GTDB lineage: Bacteria > Pseudomonadota > Gammaproteobacteria > Burkholderiales > Methylophilaceae > Methylotenera_A. The sequence continues at coordinate 31,564 of JAKFVB010000015.1, read as the reverse complement.
TTGGCGGAACCGCGCCAGTACAAGTCAAAAAAGCCATTCAACGTGCCCGTCAATTATTAAGTTAACCACTCAATATTGTGAAAAAATCATTCATTTTTGTGCTGCTGATACCGTTAACTTTCGGTAGCACCGTGCGCGCCATAGATGGTGTAATAGATGAACCACTTTCAACAACTGCAGCGCCAAGCGAAGCGGATGTCAATCAATCTCAGCCTGTCAACACAGAAAACCCAAGCCAAAATAATCTAGATAACAGCGCATCAGAACCCATTATGTCGCAGTCGATTGGTGCAAATAATGTAGACGGAGATACGGCAACGACCATGGCTTGGCCAGCAATACCAGGTGAGAGCTTGAACGATATTGCGCGTTCGTTTTACCCTAAAAGCCAAACGATGCGCAAGCAGTTTGTGGCGGAAACAATCGCTTTAAATGCCGATTTGGAGCCAAAATTAAAGGCGACCAACGAGTTTGACGAGCCAACATTATTGCAAATTCCTACACTTAAATCACTTTCGCAAAAAGTTGGCGTGATTCAAGCAAAGCGCGCTAAAGCTCAGCGTCAAAAGATGCATTTGAGTTACAGCATTAAGCAAACCACAAGCAGAATACCTGCTTTTTTATTGCAAGAATACGAGGCCTTAGTCAGCAAAAATGCTTTTTTGAAAGCTGAGTTAGAGCGTTTGCACATTAAATTAGGTGTTTTGCAAGAAAAACTAAACAATTTAAAGTTGGTTTTAGATAAAACCCTAAGCTTTCCTGCAAGCACGGCGTCCAGTACTCAAGTTACGCCAATCGATACAAGCAAAAATGCCGTTGCGGATTCGTCTGTAGCCGATGTTAAGCCGCCTGAAACGCAAACAACTACAGTATTGCCGCCTGTTAAAAAAGTATTTAAAAATTTAAATCCTGTGCCTGCAGCGATTGTTGTTGCACCTGCTGTGGTTGACCAGCAAGCAGCGCCATCGCTGACCATTAAGCCAGCATTTGATTGGTTGAAATATGGATTATTGCTGATATTAGGTGGCATGATTCTGCTCAGTGTTATCGCTTATTTAATACGAAAAAATCGTCAACGCATGTTAGCGCGCTTAAGTGAAGCGATGCCAAGTATGGAGGATGATACGGTCACCCATTTTGGTGAGCAATGGCAAGACACAGAGCAAGAGTCTGAATATGTTGTTGAGCATCAGCCCAGCGAATCGAAGAAAGCTTTTTTAGATACCGAAATGGAAAAAGCCTCTTCCACCCTAGAAGAAGCAAAACTGCTGATGAGCATTAATCGCACGCAAGATGCGATTGCACACCTAAAGTTAACCATCGAAACACAGCCAAAAGCCTCTATTAATCATTGGTTGTATTTGTTAGAAGTATTTAGAAAAATTAATGCCAAAGAAGAGTTTGAGGAATACGCGAAAAGCCTGCATCAAACGTTTAATGTGATGACGCCAGTGTGGTACGAAAACGACCTAGCGACGACCAACGCGGCAATTGTGGTATCTCAACATTTAGAAGACTTTCCGCATATTATGGAAAAACTGGACGCTGTATGGCCCAGCGAGTTGGCAAGTGTGTATTTGCGTAGTTTGATTACCGATAATCGTGATGGTGAGCGAGCAGGTTTTAGTAAATCGGCGTTAGATGAAATTTTAATGCTGATAGCGCTATTGGATACCCGTAAAGATTTTGAGTCAAAATAGGCATTAACTTAAAAACATTAATTTAATAATAAGCCCAATAAATCGTTTAAATAGCGCTGGCCAAGCGCAGTCGGTTTAATGCGCGTTAAGTCTTGTGTGATTAAGCCTTTTTTAGTTGCCGCCGCCAGCCCTGCATGCATGGTTTGCAAGCTTAATCCTGTGCGTTGCTGAAACAAGCCAGTCTCAACGCCATCAGTTAATCGCAGTGCGTTCATCATAAATTCAAAGCCTAAATCAGCCTGTGCAATCTGCCAGCTATTGTCCACCGCGTTGCCATTTTCAGCATTTTCCATAAACGCTTTTGGGTGTTTATGGCGCGTTTCACGGGTGATTTTATCGTGATAGCTGAGTTTGGAATGCGCGCCTGCACCAATGCCTAAATAATCGCCAAATTGCCAGTAATTTAAGTTATGTCGTGATTGACTCTTGGGCTTACAAAAAGCAGACGTTTCATAATGTTCATAACCATGCTCGCCCAACAATGCTTCAATCTGCTCCTGCATATCTGCACTGACATCATCATCAGGCAAGCTAGGCGGCGTGCGATGAAATGGCGTATTCGGCTCTAAAGTTAAGTGATAAAACGATAAATGGTCTGGATTTAAAGCGACTGCTTGACGCGCATCTTGTAATGCATGCTCTAAACTTTGATTCGGCAGCGCATACATCACATCCAAATTCACCCGCTCAAAGGTGTTAAGTGCCAACTCTGCGGCTTGTATCGCTTGCTTGTCATCATGAATACGGCCAAGCGCTTTGAGATAATCTGCATTAAAACTTTGAATGCCTAGCGAAATACGGTTAACATCTGCCTGCTTATAAGCTGCAAAACGTGCTGTTTCTACCGTGCCAGGGTTGGCTTCCAGCGTAATCTCAGCGCCGTATTCCAACGGAGTTAACATGCGTACAGCACTTAAAATTTCATCAATCGATTCAGCCGAAAACAAACTGGGCGTACCACCACCAAAAAATACACTTTTGATTTTGCGTCCATAAACGCGCGGTACAGATTGTTCTAAATCCGCAATCAACGCCGCTACATAGCGTTTTTCGGGTATCTCAGTGCGCGATTCATGCGAATTAAAATCGCAATAAGGACACTTTTTTACGCACCAAGGAATATGAATATACAGCGATAAAGGCGGCGGATTAGTTAAGCCCGATAGCGTAGCCTCACCTAAAACGGGTGAAGTGGTATTAATCGGTTTTGCGATATTAAAGTTTGTTTCAGCGTTAATCGGAATAATCTTTTTCAAATGATTATTCGCCTTTTTTATATGGGTTAATCAGTTCTTCAACAATCAAATTCAATGTCGCGCGCATTTGCGCCTCATTCACTTCCATCAGCAAGCCGTCTTCAAAAGCATCTTGCATCATTTGCTGAATCTCTTCAAAGTTATCCGACATGACTTTAATTTTTTCGGTGCAGGCAACGATGCTTTTGTCATCACGAACCCAAGTTGGTAAATTTTTCATTTGAGAATATTAGTACGTTAAGTGCTGAATTAATTGCAGCATTTTACGCAAAGCATGGCCGCGATGACTGAGTTTATTTTTAATTTCTGGCGTTAATTCGGCGGCAGATTGGCCTGTAATCGCGTCTAAAAATAGCGGGTCATAGCCAAAACCGTTATCGCCACGCGCTTTTTTTAAAATAGAACCTTTCCAAATACCCTCTGCAATCAGCGGCTGCGGGTCATCATGTTTGCGCACTAGTACCAAACAGCAGTAGTAATGTGCAAAACGATTTTCATGCTGTTTTAAGGTGTTAAGTAAATGCGCGTTATTTTTTGCATCATCTTTAACGCCAGAAAAATAAGCAGAATGCACACCTGGTGCGCCTTGTAATGCTTCTAAACATAAGCCTGAATCGTCTGCTAGCGCAGGTAAGCCTGTAGCAAGGCTGGCGTGGCGGGCTTTGGCTAAGGCGTTTTCAATAAATGTACAGTGCGGTTCAGACGCTTCTGTTACGTTAAAAGCCGATTGCGGTAAAACTTCTATATTTAACGGCTGTAACAAAGCTTGAATTTCGGCAAGTTTGCCTTGGTTGCCTGACGCAATGACTAACTGTTTTAACATACGAAAGCTTAAATTAAATACTTAAAACGTCTTTTTGTTTGGCTAACAAATCATTGATGCCGCTAGCGGCTAAGTCCAGCATCGCGTTCATGGTTTCGCGCGCAAAAGGCTCACCTTCAGCCGTGCCTTGAATCTCTACAAATCCGCCATCCGCCGTCATCACGACATTCATATCGGTATCGCAGTCCGAGTCTTCAATATAATCTAAATCTAATACAGGAATGCCTTTATAAACACCAACCGAAATGGCAGCAACCGCTTGTTTTAATGGATTTTCAGTAATTTTTCCTGATTTTAACAAAGTCGATATCGCATCACTCAAAGCGACATAAGCACCAGTGATGCTGGCCGTGCGCGTGCCGCCATCGGCTTGAATGACATCGCAATCAATATGCACGCTGCGTTCGCCCAGTTTTTCAAGGTCGATAATCGCGCGCAAGCTGCGGCCAATCAAGCGCTGAATCTCTTGCGTGCGTCCAGATTGTTTGCCTTTTGCGGCTTCTCTATCCATGCGGCTGCCCGTTGAGCGTGGCAACATGCCGTATTCAGCCGTTACCCAGCCTTGATTTTTGCCTTTTAAAAAGCTGGGTACTTTTTCTTCTACACTGGCAGTACACAACACATGGGTGTCGCCGAACTTAACCAGCACAGAGCCTTCGGCATGTTTGGTGTAATGGCGGATGATTTCTACTGCACGAAGTTGGTTGTTTGCGCGTTGGCTTGGGCGGTTGTTGGTATGCATAGTAAGTGCTTAATCTGTATGAAATAAACACACATTATAAGCCATGCATTATTGAGACTGATAAAACTTAACAACAGATAACGCTTAGACGCGCTACTTAACCCTAAAATTAGGTTAAATTTTTGGCTTTTGCTGCGTTTTATTCAACGCATTTTGAATTTCGGCAATGGTGCTTTCAATGTCATCATCGGACAAATCATTTAAATTCATACCGTCTTTATTATGCTGTTGAACGGTGTTCATAATAGTAGTGGTTTCGCCCAACGGCATCAGTTGAGTAGAAACTGCGTTACTGCTTTGTTGCCTATCACCCCATTGCAAGCCAATCGCGCTCATATTATCGCCACGTTCATCGCTGGCAAATTCTGCGCTATCCATCAGTTTATTGGTGGCATCGGCAATCACAATATGTTGTTGAATAATTTCTTTAATTTGCTGATCGCTTAATACGCCCCAAACGCCATCTGTACACAACAGAATAGTATCGCCTTCTAGCAGCTCAAAACGGTCAGATAAATCGATTTGCGGCGGCGTTTCGCCACCTAAACAGTTGTACACCTTGTTTTTATAAGGGTGCGTAGCCATTTCTTCTTTGGTAATCATGCCCTTTTTGTACAGCGATTGCACGACTGAATGATCTTCGGTGCGGAACAGCAAATGACCATCGCGAAAATGATACAACCGAGAATCGCCCACATGCGCGCAGTACAAAAATCCGCGCTGAATAATGGCAACCACGATGGTCGTGCGTGGGGATTCTATTAATTCGTCACGTTGGGTGACGTTATCAATCATGTCGTGCACTTGCTGAATATGGTCAATTAAGAACTTAGCTGGGCTACTTAAAAAAGGCACTGCCAAGCGTTGAAAAGCATCGGTCAGGGTTTTAACGGCCAAATGTGCAGCCACTTCGCCATTGCGGTGGCCGCCCATGCCATCAGCCAATACTAACAATAGTGCATCTTTGCTGTAGGAATAAGCCAAGCGATCTTGGTTATAATTTCTGGGCCCTTGGCGGCTGTTTTGGTAGATAGAAAATTTCATTTAAGCAGCTATTATTGAGTGTTTTTATGTGATTAATGTGTCAATTGCTATCTTAAAGTGGTTTGTTTAAAGCGTCTTTAATTTTTTTGGCTAAACTAGGCTTCTTTACCTCAATTGGGGGAACAATTTCAAATAAAGTCTTCTGTAATGAAAATACGCTCTGTGGCCTATCGAGATAATTAAGCTTGAGGCAGTTATCAATAATTTGCAGTAATTCTTGTGTGTAAATGCCTTTGCCTACTTTGGTGGCAGGCGCCAGAAAATCTTTTTTAACGCGCTGATTAGCAGCCATTGGTGCCGACCTTGCCAAGCAAGAATACATGCTGGCACCTACGCTATAAATATCGCTCCACGGACCTAATTGTTTGCGTTCAAAATATTGCTCTGGCGGCGCAAAGCCAGGTGTGTAGCTGGGCGATAGTTTAGATTGCGTTTGCGTGAGCGTTTGGCGCGCAGAGCCAAAATCCAGCAATACAGGCGAGCCATCTAATCGAATATAAATATTGGCGGGCTTAATATCCAAGTGCAGCAGCTTTTGTGTATGCACTTCACGCAGACCATTTAGCAACTCACCAAAGACACGGCGCACAAATTTTTCGTTTACAGGCTCAGTTTGCGACAGGATAAAGTCTTGTAAGGATTTGCCGCGCTCATACTGCATCACCATGTAAACAGTATTGTTTTCTCTAAAGAAATTTAGCACCCGCACGATATTTTTATGGTCAATTTTGGCTAATGCCAGACCTTCTTCAAAAAAGCATTTTAGGCCGTGTTTAAAAGTGGCGGCATCGTCATCGCTACCCAGTAGCACGGTTGCGCCATCCTCACGCAAGGCCAAACCAGTGGGCATGTATTCTTTAATGGCCACAATATTTTTGTTCATATCTTGTGCCAGATAGACAAAACTAAATCCGCCTGTGCTTAGCACGCGCGTGATGATGTAATCTTGCAGAATATAGCCGATAGGCAAAGATTGATTTTTAAGTGTAGCCATCTAGTTAAGTGTAGCCTGTCATCTCGCGTGCAAAAATTCTAGTTTTGTTATTAAGATATTGAATCTTAAATCATTTAATTTACGCATTCTCGCATAAAAACCACGTTAAATCATAGGTGTTTGATACAATTATCACAAATTACTTTAACAAATCAACTTAAGAACACAACTATGATATTAAGCATGACAGGCTATGCGTCGCAAGAACATAACACCAAACAAGGTATTTTGCTGGTTGAGTGCCGTTCGGTCAATCACCGCTATTTAGAGTTACAACTCAAGTTGGATGATAATTTACGCCTATTTGAAGCCACTGCACGCGAATTGATTCAAGCTAAATTGGGCCGTGGCAAAGTGGATGTTCGCATGAGCATGATGCGTGAAGCTGGCGTAGATAGTGTGCCGCAGCTTAATCATACCGTTTTGCAACAAATTGCCGAGAGCGCAAAAATTGCCGCGCAATATTTTCCACACACGCAACCAGTGAATATGCTGGATATTTTACGCATGCCAGGGGTAATGATATCGGAAGCCTTAGATGCCGATGCGCTTGAAGCGGATTTTAAGCAGGTATTGAATCAAGTTTTGCAGCATTTAATCGATGCGCGTGCGCGTGAGGGTGAAAAACTAAAAGCCGTTATTTTGGATAGATTGCAACAAATTGAGCAACATGTAACCAGAGTAAAGCCGATGATGCCTAATTTAATTGCGCAGTATCAAGCAAAGTTAAGCACAAAATTGCATGAGGCGACTAATAGCCATGACGATGACCGCATTCGCCAAGAAATGGTGCTGTACGCGCAACGCATTGATGTAGATGAAGAATTATCACGACTAGACTCGCACATATCAGAAGTGAAACGTATTTTGCAAGCAGGCGGTGCGGTGGGTAAGCGCTTAGATTTTTTAATGCAGGAAATGAATCGTGAAGCGAATACATTGGGCTCAAAATCGGTGGCAGTAGAAACAAGCCAGATTTCCATGGAGCTGAAAGTGTTGATAGAACAAATGCGTGAGCAAATTCAGAATATTGAGTAGTTAAGCAGGTTAAGTAAGCCAGACGCAGCATGCACTAATCTATTGCGCACATTTAAAAAATTACTTTTTAAATGCACTGTATAAGTGCATGTTTTCTTGCGCGAATTAAATATTATCGTAAGTTATTGTTTTTAAAATAATAATAATCTGGCATACGCCTTGCATAAGTCTTTATACTAACTAAAGAACTTAACCATGCAAAAGTCTCCAAAAATGTTTTTTGATGAAATGCAATTAGATGCATCTAAGTTGGATGAAAAGCAGGTTCGCCACATCTACGCGGCTTATCATGATTGGCTTAAAGATATTCCGCATCATCAATTAGAAAGTAAGCGCCAAGAGGCGGAGCTGCTATTCCGCCGTGTTGGCATTACTTTTAACGTCTACGGCGAGGCGGATGGGGCAGAGCGGCTGATTCCGTTTGATGTGATTCCGCGACTAATTTCTAGCAAAGAATGGTCAAAATTATCGGCTGGGGCGATTCAACGCGTAAAAGCATTAAATATGTTTTTGCATGATATTTACCACACCCAAGAAATCATCAAGGCAGGCATTGTGCCAGCCAGTATTTTGGCAAATAGCCAATATCGGCCAGAAATGTTTGGCGTAGATGTGCCCAATCAAATTTACGCGCATATCGCCGGTATCGATTTGGTCCGTACTTCAGAATCACAATTTTATGTGCTGGAAGATAATCTGCGCACACCTTCTGGCGTGTCTTATATGTTAGAAGACCGCAAAATGATGATGCGGCTTTTTCCTGAATTATTCCGCCGTTACCATATTGCGCAGGTGGATCACTACCCGCAAGTGCTGCTTAAGAACTTGCGCGCGGTTGCGCAACACGGCATACAAGATCCAACCGTAGTTTTGCTATCACCTGGCGCTTATAACAGTGCCTATTTTGAGCATGCTTTTATTGCCCAGCAAATGGGTATTGAGCTGGTTGAAGGAACCGATTTATTTGTACGCAATAATGCCGTTTATATGCGCACCACGCAGGGGCCACAAAAAGTGGATGTGATTTACAGGCGTATTGATGACGATTATATTGACCCACTGGTATTTAACGCAGACTCTATGCTTGGTGTGCCTGGCTTGCTTTCGGTGTATCGTAACGGTGGCGTGACGTTGGCCAATGCAGTGGGCACAGGCGTGGCAGACGATAAAGCGACCTATATTTATGTGCCAGAAATGATTAAGTTTTATCTAGGCGAAGAGCCATTATTAGAAAATGTGCCCACTTACGAGTTGAGTAAAGAGGCCGATTTGCAGTACACCTTAGAACACTTGCATGAATTGGTTGTGAAAGAAGTACAGGGTTCAGGCGGCTATGGCATGTTGGTAGGGCCAGCGGCCACTAAAAAAGAGATTGAAGAGTTTAGACTGCGAATTGTATCTAAACCCGCGAACTACATTGCACAGCCTACTTTGGCATTATCCACTTGCCCAACGCTTGTTGAAGCAGGTATTGCGCCGCGGCATGTCGATTTAAGACCATTTGTTTTGTCAGGCAAAACCGTGACTCTAGTGCCAGGCGCGTTGTGCCGCGTGGCATTAAAAGAGGGTTCGCTAGTGGTGAACTCATCGCAAGGCGGCGGCACCAAAGATACTTGGGTTTTGGAAGATACCGACGATGAAACTGAAGTGTTGCAATCACTAGCAGCGCTGAGCAAAGAACCCAAGCTGAATAAAAATACCAAAAATAGTAAAGTAGAAACGGTATGTTAAGCCGCACCGCTGATCATCTTTATTGGATGGCGCGCTACATTGAGCGTGCAGAAAATATGGCGCGCGTGTTAGAAGTGACTTACAGCATGTCGCTAGTGCCTAACGCCGCGCAAAGTGAGGCTGCACTTTGGCTGCCAGCGCTGGAAATATCTGGCAATGTAGATGCCTATGAAGAAGAGTACGGCGATGTAAATGCCGCAGATGTGATTCACTATTTGGCGATGGATGCTGATAATCCATCCAGTATTTACAACGCCTTGCGCAACGCCCGCGAAAATGCGCGCGCTGTGCGGGTGGCGATGACTTCAGAAACTTGGGAAAATATCAATGCGTTATGGCTAGAGTTTTCCCAATTTATTGGTCAAGATTTAGCCAAAAGCGGTTTGCGCGAATTTTGTGATTGGGTCAAAGCGCGCTCGCATTTGTTTAGAGGTGTGTGCTTTGGCACCATGCTGCGTGATGATGCGTTTAGTTTCGTGCGGCTGGGTACGTTTATTGAGCGTGCAGACAACACGGCACGTTTATTGGATGTGAAATATCATTTACTGCTACCAGAGGAAGAAGAGATTGGCGGCGCTGTAGATTACTACGAATGGAGTGCAGTATTGCGCTCGGTTTCGGCTTTTCAGGCGTATCAAAAAATATTTAGTGATACTATTGTGCCTTGGCGTGTGGCAGAACTGTTGGTATTAAGGCGCGATATGCCTCGCTCTTTACATGCCTGTTTGGATGAAATTTCACCGATACTAGAGCAACTTTCAGGTGCGCGCCATACCGAATGTAGAAGGCTTGCTGGTGAGCTGCACGCAAGATTGCGCTACGGTAAAATGCAGGATATTTTTCAGCACGGTTTGCATGAGTTTTTAAGTGATTTTATTGATTCAAACAATTTATTAGGTGCAGAAATTCAACGTGCTTTTTTAAGTATTAACGCCAGTTAACCATTCAGCCTAATTAGATAAAACCAAGCATGCGTCTCACTATCGAACATCACACTCAATACGTTTACAGCGCACCTGTTAACTATACCATTCAACAGCTCAGGCTTACGCCGCAAAGCGGTTTTGGTCAGCATGTTAAATATTGGGATATTAAAGTGCAAGGCCAATTGCAAGCTTTTGAAGATGCTTTTGGCAATACCACGCATACGCTTGTGGTGGATACGCCGCATACTGAATTAAGTGTTACCGTGATTGGCGAGGTAGAAACAGGCGTCAATGATTATTCGCAAGAGCAACCACTGCCCTTAACCATTTATTTGCGCGATACGCCTTTAACCTTGGCAGATGCGGCGATTACGGCATTTTCTGCTCAGTTTAAAGACAAGCCAATAGATGACTTAATGCACGCGCTGGTAGAAAAAGTAGGCTATATCAAAGGCGCAACGGAAGTAAACACAACCGCGATTGAGGCGTTTCACTTGGGTCAGGGCGTTTGCCAAGATCATGCGCATGTGTTTATTGCCTGTTGCCGCAGTTTAGGTTATCCAGCGCGCTATGTTAGCGGCTATTTATTTACACAAGATGGCAGCTTAATGCAAAGCCACGCTTGGGTGGATGTGTGGTTTGATAGCGCTTGGCAAAGTGTCGATGTATCAAACGGCTGTCACGCAGGCGAAACCTATATACGTTTGGCGACAGGTTTAGATTACCGCACTGCCAGCCCTGTGACCGGCATGCGTTCTGGCGGCGGGGTAGAGGGCATGGCGACCAGTGTGGTGGTGAATCAGGCGGGTATGCCGATTCATCAGCAGCATAAAATGAACCAGATAGCACTCTTAAAAGAGGCGCAACTCATTCAACAAAACGCACAGCAAAAGTTACAACAAGCGCAGCAAGCGCAACAGTAATTCAATGACTATCCACTCATTACAATTTAGCCGTCATGGCGATAAAGAAAATTCGACATTTTTTGAAGACAACTTAATTCGCCTGCTAGAAGAACGCGATCAGCTTGGCTTAACCAGCATGATTCACGAAATCGATGCGCTAATGATTTCGGTTGATCCAGAGCATTCGACCAAATATATTGCAGAATTGGCGTTAATGACGCCATACCATTATTTGGTGACGCTAGAAACCGCGCAACATCTCACGCATGTGTTGCGTATTGATTTAAATTCACCCGATATTTTGTTGCGTGAAGTGAAAGACCCAAACTTGCGCGGTATTTTTAGAAGCTTAAATGAAGTCTACCCAATAGGCGCTAAAAAACCCAATAGTCGCTATATGGGCGAGATTATTCGCGTAGACGATTTACACAGCGTGGTTAAAATTCAGCAGCAGCGTGGCTTTCGCTTTTTTAATCAAGATGATGCACGCAAATTAGAGCTACCAGGTAATTTAGCTATTAGTAAGCCATCACCGTATACCCATAATATTGTGGCGTATTTAGAGCGCGAGCCAGATGAATTAAGAGTATATGCCTTAGGTGTAAGCGTCATCAAACCTGATGTGCAAGCGGCCTACGCAGAAGCTAAAACATTGCAAGCCAAAATAGGCGTGACGGATTTATTGTTACCACTAGACCATTTAGCCACAAGGGTTTACAGCCAAAACCGTGAAGTGGCTATTTTGGAATATTTGTCACTTTCTAGTTACTATTTTTGGGGTGCATACAATATTAAAGACCAAAATTCGTCTACCAATGTCACTAAAAGCGCACATCCGATTCCAGAATCGAAAAGCCCAGCCAAGGTATTTACAGCCAATAACACGCCTTATTTTATTAACCATTTAGAACATTTGCCATCGCCCACCGAAACCTTTGTGCGCAACTATGGCCCGCGTTTGCACCATATGGCGATTTCGGTAAAAGACGGCGAATATAAGGGCAAAGAAAATATCGATTTTGTGGTGGATGCGATTGCCGAAAACGGCAAAGGCTTTTTGCTGGATGTGATTGGTTCTAAAGAACAGGGTTTAAAGCAAATATTCTCAAACGCGTCAGAGCATTCATCGTTAATTATTGAATATGTACAACGCTATGGCAGCTTTGATGGATTTTTTACGCAAGAAAATGTGGCAAAATTAACCGAAGCCGCAGGTTTTATGTAAATACTTAACACAAAAAAATCAGTAAAAATTCACGCATTCCACCATCAGCCATTATTCAAAATGGTATGATTAGTTTTTCGCAAACTTCTGTATTTTTATCACCATCATGACATATTGCGTTGGCTTATTATTAGAGCAAGGCTTGGTTTTCGCATCCGACACGCGCACGAATGCGGGGATTGATCAAGTAGCTATTTCTCCTAAAATGCATATTTTTGAGGTGAAAGATGAGCGCGTAATCGTATTAATGACATCCGGAAATCTTGCCATTACTCAGTCTGTTGTCAATTCCTTAAAACTCAAATTAAACGATTCAGAAAAACGCCATCTTAAAAACGTAGATAGCCTATTTGAAGCTGCATCATTAGTGGGCGATGAAATGCGCGCTTCATTTGCGCGCGATGGCGCGTTTTTGAAAGATCATGATATTGAATTTAATGCCACTATACTGATTGGTGGCCAAATTAAAGGCGAAATTCCACGCTTATTCAAAGTGTACGCTGCAGGTAATTTTATTGAAATTGGTCAAGAAACACCTTATTTTCAGATTGGCGAAACCAAATATGGCAAACCGATTATTGACCGTGTAGTGAAATATGATACAGATATGATGGATGCGGTTAAATGTTTACTGATTTCATTTGATTCCACGATTCGCAGTAATGTTTCGGTAGCGGCACCCATTGATTTGTTGATTTACCGAACAGACAGTTTAAATGCTGATTGCAAACAACGCATTACTGAAAGTGATCCTTACTATTCCGCTATCAGGCAAGGCTGGGGCACAGGGCTCAAACAAGTATTTTCTGCGTTACCAAGCCCCGATTGGTGTTAAAAGCATGACATTAAGCATGGTTTTAAATCAAGTTGCGGGTAATCTTTTTATTATTACCGCGGCTTCAGGCGCAGGTAAAACCAGCTTGGTTAAGTCGATATTGATGCATGATGCACAAATCAGACTATCTGTTTCGCATACAACTCGCACCCCGCGCGTAGGTGAAGAAAACGGCGTGCACTATCACTTTGTGAATGAAACACAATTTTTAAGCATTTTAAGCGCGTGCGGTTTTTTAGAAAGCGCTGATGTGCACGGCGCAAAATATGGCACTTCTCAAGCTGCTGTGGATAATGCTTTACAGGCTGGTTACGATGTGATTCTAGAAATTGATTGGCAGGGCGCTGCGCAAGTGCGCGCGATTTACCCACAAGCCATCAGTATTTTTATCTTGCCACCATCAGTAGAAACTTTAGAGCAACGTCTGAATAATCGCGGTCAAGATAGTGTAGAAGTGATTAATAAGCGGGTTGCGGCGGCGCGTGAGGAAATGAGCCATGTGGTCGAGTTTGATTATGTTACAATCAACGATAATTTCGATGTGGCTTTACAAGACTTAATGGCGATTATTCGGGCAAATAGACTGAAATCGTCATCACAACTTCAGCGTTATGCTGCACTTGTTCAAAATTTAACCTGATTTTAGTGTTAAGTTTTGAATATTAAGCCTTAATTTAATAACAACTAACCCAATTTAGCAGTCAATATTAAGTTGACCGCACAATTTAAAGGAACACAAATGGCCCGTATTACCGTAGATGATTGCTTAGAGAAAATCCCAAACCGCTTTCAATTGACATTAGTCGCCGCTTATCGCGCACGCCAGCTGGCAAACGGTTCTGATCCTTATGTGCACAGCGCAGGTCAAAAAGATAAGCCAACAGTGCTGGCCTTGCGTGAAATTGCAGCGGGAAAAGTGGGTTTGGAAATTTTAAACCGCACGCATCCATAAGCCTTAGCATGTTATGTGATGCCAAAAACTGCAACCAAATCAGGCATTAACAAATCTACAATCGACACCTTTCAACCTGCCGAGCAAAATCTGTTGCCGGCAGATTCTGAAACTTCACAGCTTACCCTTTTACTTAAAGAATACTTTAGCCAAGCCGACATTGAGCAAGTGTGGGCTGCCTATCGCTATGCTTATATAGCGCATGATGGCCAAACCCGAAAAACGGGTGAGCCTTATATCACGCACCCAGTTTCCGTTGCCTGCATTCTAGCCAAGCTACATCTGGATTTACCTACTTTGCTGGCGGCTTTGCTGCATGACGTGGTGGAAGATACGGGTGTTTCGGTGGAAGAAATCGCCGAACTGTTTGGCAAGCAAGTGGGCATACTGGTAGATGGCTTAACCAAGCTGGATAAGATTGAGTTTCAAAGCGCGACTCAGGCACAGGCTGAAAATTTCCGTAAAATGTTATTAGCGATGAGCCAGGACGTGCGCGTAATTTTAGTGAAATTGGCCGATAGATTGCATAATATGCAAACGCTGGAATCGATGCGGGTAGACAAGCAAAAACGTATCGCGCGCGAAACCTTAGAAATTTATGCGCCAATCGCCAATCGGCTTGGCCTTAATCTGATTTATCAGGAATTAGAAGATCTAAGTTTTCAGTATTTGTACCCCATGCGTTATCGCGTACTCTCTAAAGCCATTAAAGTGGCGAGTGGTAATCGTAAAGAAGTGATTGCCAAAATTTTAGATGCGATTAAGGGACGTTTAGCTGAGGTACAAATTGAAGCCGATGTAAAAGGTCGTCAGAAACACTTGTATAGTGTGTACAGAAAAATGTCCAGCAAAGGCAGTTCGCTAGAGCAAATACACGATATTTATGGCTTTAGAGTGCTGGTGAAAGATATGGCAAGTTGCTATTTAGCGCTAGGGCATTTACATGCTTTGTATAAGCCGATTCCGGGCAAGTTTAAAGACTATATCGCCATACCCAAAGCCAACGGATATCAGTCGCTTCACACTACTTTGTTTGGCCCTTTCGGTACGCCAATTGAAGTACAGATTCGCAGTGAACAAATGCATAGTGTTGCCAACGCAGGTGTGGCGGCACATTGGATGTATAAAACATCGGATGCCAATTTAACCGCGCTACAACAGCAAACGCATCAATGGCTGCAGCGCCTGTTAGAAATTCAAACTGAATCAGAAGATAGCTACGAATTTTTAGAGCACTTTAAAGTCGATCTATTCCCTGATGAAGTGTATGTCTTTACGCCCAAAGGCAAAATTTTGGCATTGCCGCGCGGTTCTACCGCGGTGGATTTTGCTTATGCGGTGCATACCGATGTAGGCAATAGTTGTGTGGCGGTTAAGATCAATAATGAATTAGCGCCATTGCGCGCCGAAATGCGTAACGGCGACCATGTGGAAATCATCACAGCGGCGCTGGCAAAACCGAATCCAGCTTGGTTAAATTATGTGGTGACAGGCAAAGCGCGCTCGCATATTCGCCATTATTTAAAAACCATACAAGTATCAGAATCCGCACATTTGGGTGAACGTATGCTCAATCTTGCCTTGCGGGCTTTGCATATTGACCCTAGCGTGATTACTGACAAGCAATGGCAAAAAGTTATGAGCGATTACGGCGCGAAGCATAAAAATGATATTTTGGCGGATATTGGCTTGGGTAAACGCGTCAGCCTAATGGTGGCGCATCAGTTATTAGCCAGTAATCAAGAATCACATAATGACGACAACGGTAAAACTAAAGTATTCAAGCCGCTGGATATGATTACGATTCGCGGCTCAGAAGGTATGGCCGTGCAGTTCGCGCAGTGTTGCACGCCTATTCCGGGTGACCCGATTTTAGGTTTTATTAACAAAGAAAAAGGCTTAATCATTCATACGCATGATTGCGCCACGGTGGCTAAATTTAAGCTAGACCCTGATAAATGGCTGGATGTAGAGTGGGATCCAGACAATGAAAAATTGTTTAAAGTAAATGTGCGCATGGTTGTCGCCAATGAGCGCGGCATGCTGGCAAAAATCGCAGCGGGTATCTCAGAGGCTGGCGCTAATATCGATAACGTAAGTGTAGAAGATTCGGATGGCAGCCAATATTCCAACGTGAATTTTGTGGTGCAAGTGCGCAATCGTGTGCATCTGGCAGACTTAATGCGCAATTTACGCAAAATTCCCGACGTGGTGCGCATTAATCGCGTTAAAGGCGGCAACTCAGAAAATAGAATTCAATAAGCCTTGTCATTCTTGGGAATGAGCAAACTCACTGAAATTAAGGCGTTTTCAAAACCACTGATTGCCAACTTATTCAAGCTTGGCATCTCCACTATTCAAGATTTACTGCTGCATTTGCCCTTGCGCTATATGGATGAAACGCGTATTACCGCTGTGCGCGATTTAAGACTTGGCGATACGGCGCAAGTAGAAGGCGAGATTGTGCATTGCGAGGTGACTTATAAGCCACGCAAAGCCTTGATTGCACGTATTGAAGATGCCAGCGGCCAGCTTACTTTACGTTTTCTGCATTTTTACCCCAGCCAAATCGCTGCACTTAAAGTTGGCACAAATTTGCGCGTATATGGCGAAATTCGCCACGGTTTTTTTGGGTATGAGATGGTGCATCCACAATGCAAAGCGGTGGGTGAAAAAACCGTAGTGGCAGAAACATTAACGCCAATTTATCCCACTACCGCAGGCTTAACGCAGCCTAATATCCGCAAGGCGATTGCACTGGCTTTAAAGCAAGATACATTAACCGAAACCTTGCCAGCAAGTGTTTACCAGTCATTTAAACTGCCCAGCTTTGCAGCCAGTATTCAAGCCTTGCATCACCCAACGCCCGATGCCAATTTGGCCGATTTAGAAAATCACAGCACACCAGAATGGCGCCGATTAGCCTTTGATGAATTGCTAGCGCAGCAACTTTCCATGCGTAAGCATTACGCCAAGCGTCGCAGTATCAATGCGCCAGCGATTGCGATATCTAAAAAGTTAACCCATCAAATGCTTGAAAATTTGCCGTTTCAATTAACCAAATCTCAGCAAAAAGTTGTAGCAGAAATCAGCAACGATTTAACTCAGCCACATCCTATGCAACGCTTGCTGCAAGGCGATGTAGGCAGCGGCAAAACCATTGTAGCCTGCATGGCGGCATTGCAAAGTATTGAGCATGGCTGGCAAGTTGCCTTGATGGCGCCCACCGAAATTTTGGCGGAACAGCACTTTAAAAAATTTGAAATATGGCTTAAGCCCCTGAATATTCAAATAGCTTGGCTGACTGGTAGCCAGAGCAAAAAAGAGCGTGAAGTGGCATTGGCCAATATCGCCAGTGGCGCTGCCCAGCTTGCCGTAGGTACGCATGCTTTGTTTCAAGATGCGGTAAGTTTTAAAAAATTAGGCTTAGCGATTATTGATGAGCAACACCGCTTTGGCGTTCAGCAACGCTTGGCTTTACGCAAAAAAGGTGAGCCAGAGCCGCATCAACTGATGATGTCTGCCACGCCCATTCCGCGCACCTTATCCATGAGCTATTTTGCCGATTTGGATGTATCCGTGATTGACGAACTACCGCCTGGCCGCACCCCGATTGTGACTAAACTGGTGTCAGACGAGCGCCGTGATGAGATTCTACAGCGCGTCCGTGAAGCATGCTTGGCAGGCAGTCAGGCGTATTGGGTGTGCCCCTTGATTGAGGAATCGGAAGCCTTGCAGCTGCAAACCGCTAATGATACCTTTGCACATATGCAAGCCAGCTTTCCAGAACTCAACATTGGCTTGGTACATGGCCGCATGAAACCTGCCGAAAAACAAGCGGTGATGCAGGCTTTTAGCAAAAACGAAACGCAACTATTAGTAGCCACCACGGTGATAGAAGTAGGCGTAGATGTGCCCAACGCCAGCTTGATGGTGATTGAGCATGCTGAACGTTCGGGTTTAAGTCAGTTGCATCAGCTGCGTGGGCGAGTAGGTCGCGGCGCGGCCAAAAGCACCTGTATTTTGCTATACCAAAACAAGTTAAGTGAAACCGCGAGGGCTAGATTAAAAGTGATTTTTGAAAGCAACGATGGTTTTGCCATCGCGCAAGCCGATTTGCATTTA
The DNA here is from genome assembly GCA_021732405.1 of Methylotenera sp. GTDB lineage: Bacteria > Pseudomonadota > Gammaproteobacteria > Burkholderiales > Methylophilaceae > Methylotenera_A. The sequence continues at coordinate 13,268 of JAKFVB010000015.1, read as the reverse complement.
CGCGGCCCAGGTGAATTTTTGGGCACACGCCAAAGCGGTGTACCCATGTTAAAAATCGCCGATTTAGAACGCGATGTGGATTTACTAGAAGCGGCAAAAAGTGCAGCAGATAGCCTGATTAAGCAATATCCATCAGCAGTAGAGGCGCATTTACAACGCTGGATGCGCCATGCTGGGGAGCTGGTAAAAGTTTGAAGCAAAAACACAACTATTCGGCATGGCTAGTTAATCCCATATTAGCGGGGCGATTAAAGCCTTGGCTAATCGACAAAAGCTCACTCACCTTGCGTTTGCAAAAAAATTACCCAATTTTTAGGGTTAACTCTGTGCGCGTTAATAAAGAAAAGCCGATAATTGATGAAGCTTTACTGCTCAATTTACCGATATATAAAACAGCATTAATCCGTGAAGTTTTGTTGTTTGGCAATCATCAGCCAGTGGTTTTTGCGCATAGTGTATTGCCGCGCGCTTCTTTGCGGGGCGCATGGCAAGGTCTGGGAAAATTGGGTAATCAGCCATTAGGCGCGGCTTTATTTGCCAACCCTAAAGTAAAGCGCGCCCCTCTTAGTTATAAAAGGCTTTTTCCCAGTCACATTTTATATCAAAAAGCAACCCAACATTTAAGCGATAAACCCGCTTATTTATGGGCGCGTCGTTCGGTTTTTAGTTTAAATTGCGCTACTATTTTGGTTACCGAAGTTTTTTTACCGCAATTATTACTCAAATGAATACACAACAAATCATCAAAAAACTAGATGCCTATGAGCGCTTGATGCGGCTTGATAAACCCATTGGAATTTTATTGTTGCTGTGGCCAACCTTGTGGGCGCTGTGGATAGCCAGCCGTGGCAGGCCAGATTGGATCATGCTACTGATTTTTGTAACAGGTACGGTGTTGATGCGCAGCGCAGGTTGTGTGATGAATGATATAGCCGACTGTAAATACGATGGCTTGGTAGAACGTACCAAAAATCGGCCATTAGCAACGGGCGAGGTGAGTGTAAAAGAAGCTTATTTGCTGGCAGCTGGTTTAAGCTTCCTGGCTTTTTGTTTAGTATTGCTGTTTAACAAAACCACCATTCTATTATCGTTTGTGGCTTTGTTTTTAGCGGCAAGCTATCCATTTACCAAGCGTTTTTTAGCTATTCCACAAGCGTATCTTGGCATTGCATTTGGTTTTGGTATTCCCATGGCGTTTGCGGCGGTTAATGATTATATTCCGCCAATCGCATGGATTTTATTGGCAGCAAATGTGTTTTGGGCAATCGCTTACGATACCGAATACGCCATGGTGGACAGGGATGACGACTTGAACATCGGTATAAAATCTTCCGCTATATTTTTTGGCAAGTACGATGTAATTGCCGTCATGTTTTGTTATATAGCAATGCTAAGCTTAATGGCCTATATCGGTCAGTCGTTAGGCTACGGCCAGTACTATTATTTAGGCTTGCTGCTCGCTTTGGCCTTGGTTATTGTGCAGTATAAAACCATCAAAAAGCGCCTTAAAGCAGATTGCTTTAAGGCATTTTTGCATAATAACTGGATTGGCCTAGCTATTTTCCTTGGTTTTGTGGCGCAGTATTATTTTAAATACTCAGCCTAAACCAACTCAGCGTTTATTTATACTCAATCAAATTAAACTCAAACAAATCGGTGTGATCTTCAGTTTCTACCACATCTGCTTTTGCGGTTTCAAGCAAGGTTAACTCTTCTAGCTTTTGCATTTTATCTGCTTTGCTAGCTGCTAATTTTGCATCTTTTAATTCTTTAATCGCCATTTTTTTCTCATCCAATTGAATTACATCTGCTTTGTTTACACTGCTTTGGGCAATGCTTCTTAATAATATTAATTCCTCTAAAACGCTTTTCTCAAAGCCCACGCGAGTTTCAAGGCGGCTGTTGTAAATTAAGTCATCCAAATAAACTAAAGCCGCAGGCGTAGCCCATGCTTGCTCTAATCCAGCCATTAAGCGTGGAAAATCTTCTAAATTTTGTTTTGGGCTGGCTTCGTCATTGCTAAACGCGGCAATACGAATATTGAAATGTTCTTTACATTCAAGAGTTGTTTGCTCATACATGGCTTGTAAATTCTCTTTTGCCAATAAATCCAGTAAAAATAGCCAAATAGTGACTGATTGTTTAGGGAAATCCAGCAAGTGGTTTTGCAGTAGTTGAATCGCTAGGCTGGTGCGGCCATGCGATAAAAATACATCGGCATGATCTAAAATGTTGTGCTCAAAAATATCTTCTTCAACTTGAAAAGGTGCCGATATGATTTGCGTCGCTTCAAAATCGACAAATTCTTGCTCTGCACTTTTTGGCGTAACTGAGCTCAGCTCAGACTCAGGTTTGTTTTCAAATAGAGTATCGTCAAGGCCTGTATCTTTGTAATAGACAAGATTATTGGAATTCGCGTCCAGCACGTTCCATACATCTTCAGCGTTATCTAATTGTTGCGATTGGCGACGGCGGCGCCAGTAATCAGCAGCAAAGTAGCCACTGATTAATAGCCCTAAACCTGCTAAATACGGCCACCACTTTGTAGCGCCATCCAGTAAGTTAGACGTTGCTTCTGGCTGTGGTATTTGCTTCTGTAATTGCTTCTCCGCTTCAAGCGTACGGTTACGTGCTTGTAAGCTGGTAATTTGTTGCTCTAAATGTGCAAGGCGATTGCTTAATACCGTTGCTTCATCTTCTATGGCAATGTTGCTGGCAAGTGCTTGTGGCGCGGTGTCTGCTGAGAAATGTAATTGCTTATCTAAACGTAAACCAATCATATTTGACTGGCTATCAAATGCGCTACCAGAAATACTTAAACGAGGCTTTGTTTCTTTGATGGCTGGCGCATTAGTTGGCTTTTTTTCGGCATTAACAGTTAAAACAATATTGTTATTACTCGCTTGTTTTGCAGATGATTTATTTTTAATACGAATCGTTTGATTATTATTCGCTTTAATCGCCTTCGATTCTGCTAGAGCAGATTTCTCAACAACATTGTCGGCTATTTCAACACTATTGATGGTTTCTTCGTCACTTGATTGTTGAATTTCAGTCGTTAAAAGTGGGTCAATCAATAATACATAATCGCGGCGAAACGTGCTGTCACACTCTGCAATCACCGATAAGCTCACAATCGGCTCATTCATCACATCAGTAGTAGAAATCGTTAAAATCGCTTCATCACCTTTAATATTACCCAGTTTTAATTGGGCGCGGCTCACTTGGTTAACTTGACCTGAATCGTCGCCTAATCTAAAGCAGGCTTGGTCTTTCAAGCCTTCAACACCTTGAACTTTTATCTTGGCCTGCAACGGCTGTCCAATATATGATTTGACTTCAATGTCACCTAAACCAACAGCAAAAACCTGACCTTGCATGCTAAGAGACAGCACGGTAAGCGCGGTTAGCACTGCTTGCTTTAATATATAATTGTTATGCATGATGATGGCCTGTTCTTCAGTGTATCGTTTTGTAAATGTACTGTAAGCAATCGGTGTGCCAACTAAAACTAATCGATTAAATGCATTTAATCAGTATTTAGTATTAAAAAACCAGCATTTAATCATTTTTTATAATTGACAAGCTGACAAGCAAAAGCATATAATCCGCCCTCTTGTTTTTATAAGCTATAGATAAACCATAGCTTGATACTGAACTGGCTTAACTGAATTAGCTTATATTGAATTAGGTAGTGATACGATGAATATTTTTTCTGGAAAAACATTTTCTGCAAAATCGCACGAAGTACAACGCGATTGGTTTGTAATTGACGCAACCGACTTAGTATTAGGTCGTTTAGCCAGTGCAGTAGCACATCGCTTACGAGGTAAGCATAAAGCCATTTACACACCACACGTTGATACAGGCGATTACATTGTAGTAATTAATGCTGACAAAATTAAAGTAACAGGCGCAAAAGCGACTGACAAGCAATATCACAGTCACTCTGGTTATCCGGGTGGCATCAGCACAACAACATTCTCTAAAATGCAAGACAAGTTTCCTGGTCGCGCTTTAGAAAAAGCAGTAAAAGGCATGTTGCCAAAAGGCCCGTTAGGCTATGCAATGGCTAAAAAAATGAAAGTGTATGCTGGCGACAAGCATGAGCACGCTGCACAACAACCAAAAGCGTTGACTATTTAAGCAACCAAATTAAGGTAAACCAAGAAAATGATTGGCAAATATAACTACGGTACAGGCCGCCGCAAAAGCTCAGTAGCGCGCGTGTTTTTAAAATCTGGTAAAGGCAATATCATTGTGAATGATAAGCCTGTTGATGAATATTTCTCACGCGTAACATCACGCATGATTTTACGTCAACCACTAGAGCTAACAAACAACACAGCTAGCTTTGACATTATGGTTAACGTTATCGGTGGTGGTGAATCTGGGCAAGCTGGTGCAGTTCGTCACGGTATTACACGTGCCTTAATCGACTACGATGCAGCATTAAAAAGCGCATTGTCGCATGCTGGTTTCGTAACACGCGATGCACGTGAAGTAGAGCGTAAAAAAGTGGGCTTACGCAAAGCGCGTCGTCGTAAACAATTCTCTAAACGCTAAGTTATTTGGGCGTCAAGAAGTTAAAAAAGGTCGCGTTAGCGGCCTTTTTCATTTAAGGTTTCGTTTTCACATTTTTATTTCGGTAGTTAATGGGTATGGCAAATCAAAAACTAAAAATCGGCATTGTTGGCGGTACAGGTTATACCGGTGTTGAGTTGCTACGTCTGTTGGCTATTCATCCGCATGCCGAGCTAACAGCCATTACCTCGCGTGGCGAGGCAGGTTTGCCTGTGGCCGATATGTTTCCTAGCCTGCGTGGCTTTGTGGATTTGGCATTTTCAGACCCAGCAAAAGCTGACTTAACCGCTTGTGATGTGGTATTTTTTGCAACACCACATGGTGTGGCCATGAGCCAAGCGCAGGCGCTTTTAAAAGCCAATGTCAAAATCATTGATTTAGCCGCAGACTTTAGGTTACAAGATACCGCCGTTTTTGAAAAATGGTACAAAATGCTGCATAGTTGCCCTGATGTATTAAATGAGGCGGTGTATGGCATTCCAGAACTGAATCGTGAACAGATTAAAACCGCTAAAGTGATTGGTAACCCAGGTTGCTACCCAACAACGGTAATATTAGGTTTGGCGCCTTTGCTAGAGGCGGGATTAATCGATTTTTCAGCGCCTATTATTGCCGATGCAAAATCAGGCGTGTCAGGCGCAGGCAGAAAAGCTGAAGTGGCTACATTATTTGCCGAATCCAGTGACAATATGAAAGCCTACGGTGTGGCTGGACACAGGCACCACCCAGAAATTCACGCACAACTGACACAGCTTGCAGGCGCCAATATTAATTTCATCTTTGTACCGCATTTGATTCCGATGATACGCGGCATGCTGTCGACCATTTATGTGAAATTAACGCCTGTTGGCCAAACAACGGATTTGCAAGCGCTATATGAAAAGCGTTATCTTAACGAACAGTTTGTGGATGTGTTGCCTGCTGGCAACATGCCAGAAACACGCTCTGTGCGTGGCTCTAACCAATTGCGTATTGCGCTGCAAAAACAAGCCAATACGGGCTACTTAACCGTGGTTGCCGTACAGGATAATTTGGTCAAAGGTGCCGCAGGGCAAGCTATTCAAAATATGAATATCATGTTTGGTCTGGATGAACATTGCGGTTTGCAAGTTGTGCCGCTGTTACCATAACGCATTATGAAACCAGTACGCCGCAAAATTCGCCGCCATTTTGGATTAACTGCCAAGCAAGTAGCAGTGCGTTCAAAACGCCCTTGGTACTTTCAAACCTTACTAGCGGTATTGTTTGTTGTGCTCGGTTTTGTGTTGGCTTATTGGCTGTTGCATGACGGCGAAAACAGAAATATTCGTCAACGTTCTGAACAGATCGCGCTAGAAAATAAAGCCTTGCAAACCAAGCTGGTTGGCGCGCAACGCGAGCTGCAAATCGAGCTGGCAACCAATAATAACCTTGCCAAAGAGCTTGCAAGCGTTCAAGATGAGAACATTAAGATTAAAGAAGATTTATTCTTTTACAAAAATATGTTGAATGGTAAAAGATCAAAATAGCCTTGGTCCAATTCATTTGCCTGAAAATTAAAATCAGTGGGGAAAGCTATGTTTGGGTTTGGAAAGAAAGCCAACAAAATTGATAATCGTATCGACACATTAATAGGTGTAGATACACGCATTGAAGGTGATTTACATTTTAGCGGTGGATTGCGTGTTGATGGCGCGATTCGTGGTAATGTCAGTGAGCAAAATGGCACTCCAAGTACATTAATACTAGGTGAGCATGGCAAAATTGAGGGCGCGATAACTGCCGCTAAAATCGTATTGGTTGGTAAAGTCATTGGGCCTGTAAAATCCAGCCAATTTATTGAGCTGCAAACAACAGCACGCATTACGGGTGATTTATATTACAAATCGTTAGAAATGCATACGGGCGCGGTGATTGAGGGTAAATTGGTTTATTTAGGTGACGGCGCAACAGACGATGTGCTCTGATTCGGCTTAATTTGTTAATGGCTTGTAAAAATGAACATTAACCCCCAATTATGTTCTATAGTAGTTAAGTATATGAAGTTTAAGGAGTAAACATGAATGCAGTGACCGACTTACCCGATGTAGAAATGCCAACCCCATTGGTGTTTACCGATAATGCCGCCAAAAAAGTGAAAGAGCTTATTGAGGAAGAAGGCAGCCCAGACTTGAAACTACGCGTATTTGTTAGTGGTGGCGGATGCTCAGGCTTTCAATACGGCTTTACGTTTGAAGAAGAAGTGAACGACGACGACACGCAAGTGCAAAAAGATACGGTGACTTTGTTGATTGACCCCATGAGTTTGCAATATTTGATGGGTGCAGAAATTGATTATCAAGATAATCTACAAGGCTCACAATTTGTAATTCGTAACCCACAAGCGACTTCAACTTGTGGTTGTGGTAGTTCGTTTTCGGTCTAAATTTTTTGATCGTTTTTTAGTGTTAAGTTTTTATTTAAAGCCAAGCATTTGCTTGGCTTTTTCGTTTTAAAGGTTAATTCGTATGAAAAAATTTGGTGCAGCACTCTGTATGCTGTTAATGACAATAATAGCTGCTTGCAGCCAGCCCGAAAAATTCCCCGCTATTCCAAAAGGTGCAACAGTTCTGATTTTAGGCGATAGCTTAAGTTACGGTACTGGTGCTAAAGAAGGTGAAGATTACCCTAGTTTGTTGGCCCAAACTACTGGTTGGAAAATAATAAATGAAGGCATTCCGGGCGATACAACGGCAGGTGGTTTAGAGCGATTGCCAGAGTTGTTAACTCAATACCAGCCACAATTATTGATTGTTGAATTGGGCGGTAACGATTTTTTGCGTCAATTACCACAAAGTCAAACTACCGCTAATTTAAAAGCTATTTTAGCGCTGGCCAAAACGCAGAATATACAAACGGTTTTGGTGGCAATTCCAGAATTTAATGCATTAAGAGCCGCAGTGGGAAATTTAGCTGACCATCCAATATACGAGGCGATTTGCAAAGAAACTAGTACGCCTTTGATTAAGGATGTATTTTCAAACGTATTGTCTGATAGAAGTTTGAAAGCTGACCAAATACATCCGAATGCAGTCGGCTATTTAAAAACAAGCCAAAAAATGTACGAAGCACTGCAAGATTTAGGCCTCGTAGCTATTTAAAAATATAAGTTAACTAGCGCTTATCCATCGGCACAAATTCACGCCTACCTTCACCTGTATACAATTGTCTTGGCCGCCCGATTTTATGTTCTGGGTCCGCATTCATTTCCGACCATTGCGCTATCCAGCCTGCGGTGCGCGCTAGCGCGAAGATGGCGGTAAACATGCTGTTAGGAATGCCCATGGCGCGCATGACGATGCCGCTGTAAAAATCGACATTTGGATATAATTTGCGTGAAACAAAATATTCATCTTCTAAGGCGATTTTTTCTAATTGCATGGCGAGCTTAAATATTGGGTCGTCGTGCAAACCAAGCTCATTCAGCACTTCGTAGCAGGTTTTTTGCATAATAGAGGCGCGCGGATCCATGCTGCGATAGACGCGATGGCCAAAACCCATCAGGCGGAAAGAGTCACTTTTATCTTTGGCACGCTTGATAAATTCGCCAATGCGCGAAATATCGCCCATTTCTTCTAGCATTTTTAAGGTGGCCTCATTAGCGCCACCGTGTGCTGGTCCCCAAAGTGAAGCGATACCTGCAGAAATGCTGGCGAAAGGGTTGGCGCCGCTTGAGCCAACTAGGCGCACTGTGCTGGTTGAGGCATTTTGTTCATGGTCTGCATGCAGAATCAAGATTTTCTCAAACGCTTTGGCTAGTACAGGGTTTGGTACGTATTCTTCGCAAGGAGTAGCAAACATCATGTGCATAAAGTTTTCCGCATAATTGTACTTATTTTGCGGATACATAAAGGGCTGGCCTTGATTGTATTTATAGCTCCAGGCCGCAATGGTGGGCACTTTTGCCAATAAACGATAGGCAGAGGCGATGCGGTGTTGCGGATTGTAAACATCCATCTGATCGAAATAGAAAGCCGACATAGAGCCAACCACACCAATCATGACTGCCATCGGGTGTGCATCGCGCCTAAAGCCACGGAATACGTTGCTGAGTTGATCATGCAGCATGGTGTGGCCGCTGATTAAGTTAGTGAATTCAGCTTTTTGCGTGGCATTTGGCAATTCGCCATGCATTAATAAATAAGAAACTTCTAAAAAGTTACAGTGCTCTGCCAGTTGTTCGATGGGGTAGCCACGATGGTAAAGCAGGCCTTTTTCGCCATCAATAAACGTGATGTTCGATTGGCAGGCTGCCGTCGCCATAAAACCAGGGTCATAGGTATAAACACCATGCTTGCCGAGGCTACGAATATCAATGACATCATTACCTAAGCTACCAGAGAGTACAGGTAATTCAATAGGCGCTGCGCCGTTATCAAAAGTGATGGTGGCTTTTGTTGGTTTTGTGGTCATAGTCAATCTTTAATCTGCATGTTGGTTTTTGTATTCAAGCAACAATAATACCAAATGTTACAGTGTTAAAAGTGCTTAGGCTGAATAAATTGCGCCCAACACACGCAAACCTTTGGCACCTGTAACGGCAGGGAGGTTGCTGGGTTTGTGGTCTATTGTCTGCTTAGCAAGCCAGGCAAAGGCAGCAGCCTCAACCCAATCAACGCATACACCTAAATCTGCTGTGCTGCTCAGTTGAGTGTTAATTAACATTTTCTGTAAATGCGCTATTAATAATGTATTGTGCGAACCACCGCCACACACATAAACGCTAATAACATCGCCACAATATTGGGCAAGTGAGTCATGAATGGTGCGCGCGGTAAGCGCGACTAATGTGTGTGCAACATCTTCAGCGCGATAAATTTCTTTTCCTAAAAACTGGTTAAGCCAAGCGTCATTAAATAAATCGCGCCCCGTGCTTTTGGGAGGCGGTAACGCAAAGTAGGGTTCAGCCAACATTTTTAATAATAGCGGCTCAATGACTTCACCTGTTGTTGCCCATGCCCCGTTTGCATCATAATCTTTGCCCAAATGCTGTTTTGTCCAAGCGTCTAGCAACATATTGCCTGGGCCTGAATCAAACCCCAGTACCTCGCCACTTTTTGCAAGATAAGTAATATTAGCGATGCCACCGATGTTAATAAGTGCCCTATTCGATTGACTAGCAGCAAATATTGCCTGATGGAAAGCGGGCACCAACGGCGCACCCTGTCCGCCCGCTGCAATATCGCGGCTTCTAAAATCTGAAACCACCGTGATATTGGTGAGTTCTGCCAACAAAGCCGCGTTGCCAATTTGCAAAGTAAATCCAAGCTCTGGTCTGTGGCGAATGGTTTGGCCGTGGCAGCCAATTGCAGTGATTGCCTCAGCCTTAATATTTTGCTTTTCTAGCAACGAATTAACAGCTTTAGCATACAAAAATGCAAGTTCGTTGGCCGTTAATACGGTTGTTTCCAGCTCGTTTTCAGTAGCGGTGTGCAGCTGTAGCAGCTGGGTTTTTAATGCTTGTGGGTAGGCCAAAAAGTGTGTGGCAATTACTTGGCATTGATGGTTCTTTAAATCGCAAAGTGCAACATCAATACCATCTAAACTGGTGCCAGACATGATGCCGATAAATAATTGCGCACTGTGCATATTTAACGATTAGAAGCAACTTGTCTGCGGTTTAACATCTCAATTTGCGCCATTAAATTCAAGCTTTGTGCATCAAATGCTTGCTTGTGCTGATGATCAATCGGCACGCTCATTGGTAAAGCCACTTTCATTGGGTCGCGATGCACTTTATTCACCAAAAATTCGTAATGCAGATGTGGCCCTGTGGCTAAACCAGTCATCCCTACATAGCCAATAATATCGTTTTGCGATACGCGCATACCTCTACGTAAGCCTGGTGCAAAACGTGATAAATGGCCATAAACCGTACTAATACCATTTTCATGTTTAAGTACAATCACATTGCCGTAACCGCCTTTTCGGCCAACAAAATCTACTACACCATTGCCCGATGCCTTAATACGCGTACCTGTTGGCGCTGCCATATCGACCCCTTTGTGCGCTTTGATACGATTTAAAATGGGATGGTAGCGCCCGCTGCTAAATGATGAGCTTATGCGCGTAAATTCAAGCGGTGAGCGCAAAAATGATCGATGTAAACTTTTGCCTTCTGGCGTGTAATAAGCAAATTTACCTTCAGCATCGCCAAAGTGAATCGCTTGATATTTTTTGCCTTTGTTCACAAATTCAACCGCTAATACATTACCGATTTTCATCATTTCGCCAGCATTATAAAAAGCTTCGTAAACCACATTGAAATAATCGCCCGGCCTTAAATCATCATGAAAATCAATTTCGCTAGAAAATATATCAGCAATTTGTAAGGCAATTTGATCTGGAATGCCAGCATCATCGGTTGCACCAAATAGAGAGTCGATAATAACAGCCGATTTCAAAACTTGATGATTTTCAAGGATTAACTTTTGTGTTGCAACTTGATAGCCGCTAGGAGTTAAACCCGCAACTAAAATAGTTTCGTGATCTACTTCGTACTCTAAATGCAATAATTTGCCTTCTAAGTTGGTTTTAATTTCCAACCTGTGACCAGGAATGAGTTGGGTATTAATCGCGCGCGCATCTGGGCTTAACATTAAAAATTTAATCGCATCTTCATCGCGTATCGTCATGCGTTTAAATAAGACACCTAAAGTGTCGTCGCGTCGCACCTGATCAATCTGCCAAAACTCTTCATCACGATTCACATGATGAACAGCCAGTGGCAAAGTGACCTCTTCGGTGATAATTTCAGATTTAACGTAACGTGGCTGCTCAGGCGACACCGTGCCAAAGGCGGCGACGATGACAAAGAATGGTAAAACTAAAAGCACAGCCAGCCAGCGTATTTTTAATTTGAACAAACTCTGCAAAGTGTTTTGCGCTAAAATAGCTAGCTTAGATTTTTGCCCGTTTTTGTTGAAAAATTGCGTCATAAAAGTAGTGAATAACCGCTCAAATGCTTAAGTAGAAAAGCATGGTAACAGAATTTTTCTCGCAATAAAAAGTAACAATTTGTAAAAATACCACCTTTTAGTCATTGGAAAAAGCCGTGAATACCGACATCAATCAATCATTAGCCATCATTAAGCGCGGTTGTGAGGAGTTATTAATTGAGCAAGAATTAATCGAAAAGTTAAAAAAGGGTGTTCCCTTACGCATTAAGGCTGGCTTTGATCCTACCGCGCCAGATTTGCATCTTGGGCATACGGTATTAATTAATAAATTGCGTCACTTTCAAGATTTAGGCCATCAAGTGTTATTTTTGATTGGCGATTTTACTGGCATGATTGGCGACCCTACCGGCAAAAGTGCGACGCGACCACCTTTAACCAAAGAGCAGGTGATTGAAAACGCACAATCTTATGCAAGCCAAGTATTTAAGATTTTAGATAAAGACAAAACCGAAATCGTATTTAACTCAAGCTGGCTAACCGATTTAGGTGCAGCGGGCATGCTTAAATTAGCCTCAAGCTTAACAGTTGCGCGTATGTTGGAACGCGATGATTTCTCAAAGCGCTTCAAAGGCAATCTGCCAATTGCCATTCATGAATTTATGTATCCGTTATTACAAGGCTACGATTCAGTCGCATTAAAAGCCGATGTGGAATTGGGCGGAACAGACCAGAAATTTAACTTATTAATGGGACGTGAGCTACAAAAACAAGCAGGCCAAAGCCAGCAGTGCGTTTTAACCATGCCATTATTAGAAGGTTTGGATGGCGTCAATAAAATGTCCAAATCGCTAAATAATTATATTGGCATTAATGAGTCACCTGAGATTATATTTGCCAAATTGATGTCGATTAGCGATGAATTAATGTGGCGCTATATAGAGTTGCTGTCATTTGAATCGCTAGAAACCATTCAGCAATGGAAATCCTTGGTAACCGCCGGAGAAAATCCGCGCAATATTAAGGTTAAGTTTGCGCAAGAGATTGTAGCGCGCTTTCATAGTCAGGACGATGCGGAAAAAGCGCTGCATGATTTTCAAACGCGTGCCAAAGGCGGCGTGCCTGATGAAGTGCTAGAAGTGACCATCAATATTGATAGTGAATTTATTGGAATTGCACAACTACTGAAACTGGCTGGCTTGGTTGAAAGTACAAGTGAAGCCATTAGAGCGATTCAGCAAGGCGGGGTTAAGTTAGATAGCAAAAAAATAGAAGACAAAAACCTGCAATTAAGCAAAGGCGTTGCGGTAATTGCGCAAGTAGGTAAACGCAAATTTGCAAAAGTTAACCTGATTTAATGGTTAAGTTTTATCGCCATTTGCACTTAATTGTAATAATTTTGTAATTAAGCGCAAATAGGGCTTGACCAAACTTTATCCCTCTGTAAAATGCGCACCTCGTTACAGACAACCGTTAACGAAAAGCAACAAAAAAGACGCAACAAGTTATACCGTTAATATTAATTAGAAATGTTTCGAAATTAGTGTTGACGCGGCTTAAAAGCTCTGTATAATGCGCACCTCGTTAACGCAAAGCGTGAAACGAAATACTCAAAAGTGATTCACTTCTTGCAGTAGAAAAACAAGCTCTTTAACAAACTGAACGACTGATAAGTGTGGGTGTTTGTGGTCAAGACAAATTGACTTAGACGCAACGAATGCAAGGTTTCGGCCTTGAATGTTTTGTTGTTTGGTTTAAGTTGATACTCAA
>JAKFVB010000002.1 GCA_021732405.1 Methylotenera sp. | reverse complement strand
AAATAAGTATTTGAAAAATTTACATATAATAATTACGAAATCTTAAAATAATGTAAGAATTATATTGTTTAATGCTATTAAAAGTATAGAATACTTACATTATGGCAAATAAATCATCACCTCTATTACCTTCTACCAATGAAATTTTAAGAAAACTTGGTGAAAGAATACGCTTTTCTAGAAAACGTCGGAAGTTGACGGCCGATATGGTTGCAAGTAGAGCCGGTATGTCACCAATAACCTTAAGAAATGTGGAAAAAGGGGAGTCAGGCGTAACGATTGGTTCTTACATTGCGGTAATGCAAGTACTAGGTTTAGAGAAAGATTTTAATCAATTAGCTCAAAAAGACGAATTAGGCAGAGAGTTGCAAGATTCATTATTAAATAAACCTACAAAATCCATCAAATTGTTAGCAGGAAAAGCGCTAAATCAAAGCCTAAATAAGAATACACGGATGAGTTCGCTAACTACAGTCAGAAGCTCCACTACGGGTAGTTTCATTTCCAAAAATCAAGAAAACATTAGATCAACCGCATCTGGTGAACGTACAAAAAGTGACTCTATGAAAAGATCATCAGATCTTGTATCACTAATTAAACCTAGAATAAATTCGGGCGTTAAAATTAAATGACTGATATAGCAGTTTATGCTGATTGGGATGGTTTGCCTGGCCCTACTCATTTGGGGTGGTTACATGCAAGGACTAGCGGCCGTGGCGAAATTTTTGAGTTTGAATTTCTTAAAAGCACATTCGAAAATCCACTTTTCAATGATTTGTACCTAGATCCTCGCCTCCTTTTTTTGGAGGGTCGACAATATCCACCTGCTGATATCCCTATATTTGGTTTGTTTTCAGATTCTAGTCCAGACAGATGGGGGCGAATGTTGATGAAAAGACGCTTAGAACGTCAACAAAGAAAAGGATTAAAAGACACTAAGTTAAGATTGAATGAATCTGACTATTTAATTGGGGTACATGACCAATTTCGAGTTGGTGGCCTTCGCTTTAAATTAGATAACCAAGGCAATTTCTTGGATGACCAACATGATTTAGCTGCTCCCCCATTTACGAGTTTAAGAGAACTGCAGCAGGCAAGCATTTCATTAGAGAATGATGAAAACAACTCGGACAGCGATGCTAATGAATGGCTGAGAATGTTAATTGCTCCGGGTGGCTCTCTAGGTGGCGCTCGCCCTAAAGCCAGTGTATCGCATCAAGATGGAAGTTTGTGGATTGCAAAATTTCCAAGTGTAAGAGATGAACGAGATATGGGTGCTTGGGAGCTATTGGTACAAACACTCGCTTTAGATATTGGTTTAAAGGTGCCTGAGTCGATTGCGGAAAAATTTGGTAATCACAAACATAATACGTTTCTAATTAAGCGTTTCGATCGGACAAATGAAGGTAAGCGATTACATTTTGCATCAGCGATGACATTAACTGGCCATAAAGATGGAGATGGTGCCGCAGAAGGCGTGAGCTACTTAGAAATAGCAGAAGTCATCATTAATCATGGAGCAAATACGAATGCAGACTTAAAAGAATTGTGGTCCAGAATTGTCTTTAATATTTTGGTATCAAATACTGATGACCACCTCAGAAATCATGGCTTTATATTGGTTCCAGGGAAGGGGTGGCGGTTATCAGAAGCTTATGACATGAATCCAGAACCGCAATCTGACGGATTAAAATTGAATATCAGTGAGTATGACAATGCGTTGGATCTGGACTTAGCCTTGTCGGTCGCTCATCTTTTTAGAATTAACAAGCATGATGCAGTCGATACTATTGATCGGTTTAAGTTTACTGTTGGCCAATGGAGAAATGTTGCAGATGCAATAGGTATACCTTTGAGAGAGCAAGAAAGTATGTCTCAAGCTTTTAAACTTTCTGAGACCTATTAGTTGTTACTAAGGAATTACCTAGTTATGTTTTATATTAATTATAAATTTTGTAAATATTAACTTTTTCCAAATTTAAGAAAAATACTAGGCAACAACATAAGATTGAGTAATGTCGATGTAAACAACCCACTCACAACAACTACAGCTAAGGGGAATTCAATTTCATAACCCGATATTGGGCCTTTTAATATAATCGGCATTAGAGCAAGTGATGTAGCTAATGCGGTCATCAGGATAGGCACAAGACGCTCCTCTGAGCCCTTCTTAACAACGTCTAGGCCATGCTTGTATCCTTCAGTACTGATTAAATATCGGTAGTGGCTTATCAATAGAATTCCGTTTCTGGCGGCAATGCCCAATACGGCAATAAAACCTACAATAGAGCCGAGAGAAATAATGCCACCTGATAAAAATACGCCAACAACACCGCCCAAAAGTGCAAATGGTAGTGAGGCCAAAAATATCAATGTGTGTTGATACGATTTAAAATCTACATACACAATCAAGACTATCGCTAAAATCATCAACATTGTTAAGCCCATTAATTTTTGGGTAGCCGCTTTTTGTGCAGTATGCTCACCTAAAAACTGTGGGTAATAACCAGTAGGAAAGCCCATCTCGGATACTTTGCTTTCGACTTCAGTTGCCACAGAACCTAAGTCACGGTTTTTGGCATTGGCAACAATATCAATACGTCTCGAAACAGCTTCGCGCTTTATCTCATTCGGCATACCAACAAAGTAAACATCTGCCACATCTTTGATTCTAAGTTGCGGGCCAAACACTGAATCTATCGGTAGTTGTTGAATAGCATGTAGATCTAATTTAGTTTCTGGGCTCCCAATCACAACCACATCCACTTTCTGCTGTGCTTCATATACCTCACCCACTTTTGTGCCTTTAAGCACCGCACTCGTCACCTTACGGATATCATTGGTATTGATGCCGTAGCGTTGTGCAGTTTCTTGTTTGAGGCGTATTTCAATTTGAGGGATTAGTACTTGTGGCTCAACCTTCAAATCGGCAATACCATCTACCGACTGCATCACCTTTTTAATCTCTTCTGCTTGCTGTCTCAATATTGCTAAATCTGTACCGTATAGACGCACTACAATACTGGAGCTTGTGCCTGACAACACTTCTTTGCTGCGCTCCTTTAGGTAAGTTTGAACATCAGTAAAAATACCTGAGTAGCCTTGCATGGTTTGTTGAATGGCGTTTACTGTTTTCTCGTAATTTACATTGGGATCAATACTGACCCATAACTCAGTGAAGTTAGGGCCAACCACTTCATCTGCTGCCTCTGCACGGCCAATATGCGCCCCAAAATTTCTCACACCCGGAATGGCTAATAAATCATGGCTCGCCCGAATACTCATTTTCTTCATTTGTTCAATTGATGCGCCTGGACGTTCCAAAAAATGCATCAAGAAATCGGTTTCTTTAAACTCAGGTAAGAACTCAGAACCTAGAAACAATGAACCCAAACCTGTTGTAACAAATGCTATTGCTGTAGTAATAAATAATTTTTTGGGCTTAGCAAGAACAGAATCTAATAATGTGGCATATTTGGTGTGTAGCCAGCGAACAATAGCGATCTCTTTTTCTTCATCTTCAGCGTTCAGTAACATAAAAGATAATGCTGGCGTCACCACTAATGCCACAATCAAAGAAGCTAAAATGGCGAATAAGTAGGCAGTAGCTAGCGGTTTAAAGAAAGCACCTGCAATGCCCTCTAAAAAGAATACTGGCAGGAAAACCACCATCACGATCATCGTGGCATACACCACCGCACTACGTACTTCAAGTGATGCACTCACAATAACGCTTATCTTAGATAGGGGTTTCTCTAAAAGATTATTTAACTTTAACCGACGGATGATATTTTCTACATCAATAATCGCATCGTCTACCACCTCGCCAAGCGCAATCACTAAACCGGCAATCACCATGGTATTCATGCTGACATTAAAGGCGGTAAGCACTAACACAGCACTAATAAGCGAGAGTGGAATAGCACAAATGCTGATTAGCGCGGCACGTTTGTTGCGTAAAAATACCATGAGAATAAGCGCAACCAACAGCGCACCCAGTAGCAGTGCATGTTGTAAATTATCAATCGCACGCTCAATAAAAGTGGCTGGCCTAAAAATTGTGGAATCAATCTCCAGACTTTTAAGTGCAGGTTTTAATTCTGCGATTGCAGCTTCTACATTTTTAGTAACTTCAATCGTATTGGCATTGGGATGCTTTTCTACAATTAATAACAGGCCATCACCACGATTAATGACGGCATCTCCAATAGCTGGAGGCGTACCAATCTTAATATCGGCAACATCACCCAAACGAATCGGTGCACCGTTTTTAAATTCAACCACTGTATTTGCTAGCTCATCAGGTTTTGTGGTTAAGTTTTTATGCCGTATAGCAATGCGCTGATTTGGTGTATCGACAAAGCCGCCAGACTCAATGCTGGCCGCATTCCCTGAAGCTGTCATTACCTGCTGTAGTGTTACTCCCCTAGCACGTAATCGTTCTGGATTAATGAGTATTTGCAACTGCTTATCGCGTTGCCCCCAAACAGCTACGTTTGCAACACCTTGAACTGACATTAAGCGAGGTCGTATCGTCCACATTGTTAATGTGCTGATATCCATTTGGGAGAGTGTTTTAGAGGTAACCCCGACTTTTAAAACGCGTGATAGAGATGATAATGGCGGCATCATCACAGGTGGTTTTGCCACAATAGGCAGCCGGCTAGCGGCTAGACTTAAGCGTTCCTGCACATACTGCCTTGCTTGAAAGAGATTAGTACCTTCTTCAAACAATAAAACTACAGAAGATAAACCCAATACCGATTTTGAACGAAGTGTTTTAAGTTGAGGGGTACCATTCAAAGCCTGCTCTAGTGGCATGCTAATTAATTGTTCTGTTTCTTCAGTTGACAGCCCTGGCGCTTCTGTTTGAATTTCTACTTTAATAGGCGCAAATTCAGGGAATACGTCTAATGGTGCTTGCCGGATGGTATTTAATCCAACCACAATAAGCATTAACGAAATAAACAGCACAGCAAAACGACCGCTCACTGCAGCATAAATGAGTTTTTTTAACATATTTAAGCCTATGTGATTAGTGGGCGAAGCCAGTTTCAACACCGAATAGCTCTAGCGCGCCATTCACCACAATCTTAGAGCCTTCTGGCGGACCATCCGTGATAATGGCTTGGCTGCCACTTACATAATCTAAAAATACCCTTTTGCGCGCATAGAGATTTTTAGATTGCTGTGTGTAAACCCAACTGCCGCCATAAATATCGATTACAACAGCGGACCATGGAAGCGTTAAAGCTTTACTAGATTTACTCTGCGTATTAAGCGTGACAGATACGCGCTGCATAGGTCTTAACGCTGACTGGTTATTTTGAATCGCATAGTAGAGGTGTGTAGAACTTGTAAGCGGATCTGCCGTTGGTGGAGCCTTAACGGGATTTGCAAGTAGATATTCTGTTTTTGATGTGGCTGATAATGACTGGATTTTAGCATCAGCCTGTTGATCTATCGTTTCTAAATCACCTGCTGGAATAGGCACGCGCACCCATAGTGATGTGAGCGTAGAAATCTCTATAATGGGATTGCCTGCTGACACTAATTGATCACTGACAGCAAATATATTACTGACAATCCCCGCTTGTGGTGATTTGATGTCTAAAGGCTCAACTGTGCCTAAATTGACCACTTGATGAAGTGCGTTTCGCTTTACATGCGCAGCCTCTAAGTTTCTAAGTGCAATTTCATGAGCAGCATTTGCTTCATCAACACTGCGTTGACTGCCTACAAGGTCTTCTAGCAATTTTTTAGCACGATTAAGTGCTATTTGAGTGGCGTCAACCTGAGATTTTGTAACGTTTACTAAACTATCTGCATCCGCTAGAGCGTTCACTAAATTGGCACGAGCGTCTGCGGAAATAATCGGCTGGATCCGATACAGTAATTGACCTGATTTTACCCGTTCACCTGGTTTTAATAGGTTTTTATCGAGAGAGATTAACTTACCAGAAATTGGCGCTGAAACACTGACTAATCCACCAGCAGGTATGACGACATCACCCCCATATGTTTTACTTGCAACTAACTCTTCACGTTTAATAGTCGCAATTTGAATGTCTAATTTGCGATATGAATCCTCACTAAGGTAGACCGTATTTAATGCATTTTCTTGCACAACGTTCTGAGTAGGTTCGTTGGGTGTTTTAATTGTCTCATCGAGTTTTGCCGAAAGCTTTATTGAAATGAATAAAACAGTGAGCGTTATGAGCACTGTTGCAAACCAAATTCGCTTCTTTGTAATTGCTAATGGCGATATTGATTGTCTATTATTCATGGTACTGAGTGTCATTTTTCTAGTTTTCATATTCTGGTTTCTATTATTTAGCATCAACTTTTTTGCTGCTGTTGCGCATCAATTCTGCATACTTGGCTATAAGGTCTGCTTTCAGCTGAACTTCCCTCATTTGTGTATCCACGAACTGGCGATTTGCCTCCAGCGTTTGCAAATAAGCAATGTCGCCTTTTTGATAGGAGCGTTCTGTTAAATGAACCATTTGCTGCACATTTGGCATCAGAGTCTCTTGTAATACATGCCAGTCCCGGCAAGATTGCTGATATTGGAGATTTGCAGTCTTTGTCTCTAGCAATGCCTGCTGTTTCAATGCTTCCAGACTGAATTCCGCCTTTTCCAGCTCAGCTTCTGCTCTACTGATAGCACCTTGGTTTTGATTGGCAATGGGAATGGTTGATCTAATCGAAGGACCAAGCGTGTGACCACTCTGAGTCCCGCTGGTCGCATCGGCAGTGGCTGTAAACTTGAGCCAGTTTAATTTTGATAATTTGATTTTCTCTTTTGAAGCATTGATTGAATATTTTGCAGACAAGATATCTGGGCGCTGTTCAAGCGATTGGGTTACTAGCTGATCCACTTCATTTATATTGCAAGGAGGAATGAGATTAGGGGCTAACGCAATATCTTGATATTTTTGCCCAATACCCAACGCATTAAGAAAACTTTGCTTTTTGATTTTTACATCATAATGCGCAAGTTCCCAATCACGCTTGGCAATAGCGGCATCATTCTGCGCCAGCAAAATATCTTTACCATTGATATCACCTGCTTCGAGGCGCTTCTGTGAGAGTGTATAAATATTATTGCGCAATTGGTAGGATGACTCAGCCACCTTTAATTGCTCTTGCGCTAAAACCGTTTGTGCATAGATGATACGTACATCTTTAATGAGATTGAGGCCTGACTGTGTAAGACGGTGTGCTACAGCATCGGCTTCATGCTTCATATTGCGCAATCTTATAGGGCGTAGCCATAAAGCCTCTATCGGTAAATCAATCGCATAGCGGTATGGTTTATTAGACACGCCAAATGCAAACAGCAATTCAGGGTTTGGCAATAAACCTGCATTTACTAAATCTGCTTTTGCTAGTTTGAGGTCTATCAATAACGCCTTAAAATTTGCATTATTATTTAGTGCATACAGCACCGCATCATCTTCTGTTAGCGTGGTTTTTTCTTTAAGTTTGGCTTCTATGCGCTCTATATCATCAACAGTGTTGCTAGATAGTTGCTGATCGTAAGCAACTATCTTTTGAAACACGCCTGGTTTATCAATAGTGTTAGGAATGGCTTGACAGCCACTGATTGCTGCAACAGTGGCTAGTAAAACAAAGCAATTGATCAACTTGAATGGCATAAGTGCATCGGATACTTTAATAAAGTTGTGTGCACTTTAATGGCTTAAACTTAATGGAAACTTAACAGATGAAGTTATTTCTTTAAGTTTCCATTAAGTATTGCGTGACAAAATAAGGTTATATGCATATCAGCAGTTGTAGTTTTAAAAAGTAAAAGGACTAATCGTGCGAATACTATTGGTTGAGGATGACGAAATGATTGGCCAGAGCCTACAAAAGGCTTTGAAAAGTCATGCTGTGAATTGGGTCACAGATACCTTTGCAGCAGAGCAGACCTTAACCCTAGAGGCATATGATTTAATCTTACTAGATCTTGGCTTGCCCAAACGTTCTGGGCTCGAATACTTGATTCAATTACGTGAAAAAGGTGTGACGATACCAGTATTGATTATTACAGCACGCGATAGTGTTGAGGGTCGTGTGAAAGGTCTTGATTGTGGTGCTGATGATTATCTATTAAAGCCATTTGCTCTAGAAGAGTTAGAGGCAAGAATCCGCGTCCTGACTAGACGAAAACAAGACCGCACTAACCCTTTGATTACCTATGGCGATGCCAGTCTAAACCCAGCCACTTATACATTAAGTTATCGAGGTGTGGCTGAAAGGCTTTCAGTCAAAGCCTTTAGTATTATGCAAACGCTACTAGAAAACCCAGGAGTGATTTACTCAAGAAGCCATTTAGAGGAAAAAATTTATGCTTGGGATGAAGAGGTAGAGAGTAATGCCGTAGAAGTACATATTCATACCATTAGACGAAAATTTGGCGCTGAGATAATTTTAAATGTAAGAGGTGTTGGTTACACCTTCCCTAAACTGAAAGCCAATACATGAGTTATTCCATTAAACGCTTTTTGCTGATCTATATCACACTGGCGATTCTGGTGATATACGCCCTGATAAGTTATGCATCTTATTGGGTCAGTAAAGAAGAACTTAATGAATTGTACGATGCTAATTTACAACAAGTAGCTAGCGCAATTGCTGCACAGCATCTTGCAATTGAAGATGTCACTCATCTCTACAGTAATAATCAAGTTGGTACGGGCCTTAAGATAAAAAGTGAAGAGGAGTTGTATGTGCGCGTAATAACTAAAGACGGCGCAGTGCTATATGTCTCTCATCCGCAAGCTAAAGTACCACATCCTTCTGTGGCAGGTCTTTCGACGCAAAAATACCAGAATAATCAATGGCGATTTTTTGCAGTTAAAGTGAATCAAGAAACCATTCAAGTAGCTCAGTCTTTAAAATTAAGAAAAAAAACCATTAAAGATACTGCCATCAGTTTAATGCTCTCGCAGCTCTTATTCATTCCTGTTTTGGTCATATTAATTTTTTACGCAATCAGAAAAGCCCTTTCCCCTCTATCAGCATTGTCCGCTGAAATTAAGCACAGAGAGAGCTTAAATTTAAAACCATTTTCAGACGATAAGATACCAACAGAGATTAAGCCTTTAGTACATTCACTGAATATATTCATGGCTAAAGTATCTGACATGGTGGGAGTATTAAAGCGGTTTACTTCAGATGCTGCCCATGAATTACGCACACCAATCACTGCGCTGAAATTACAACTTACTTTAATTGAGCAGTCTAGTTCAGATGCGGAGCGAGAAGTTGCTATCCAGAATCTGAAAACCGGTATAAATCGATCAGAGCAACTAGTTAGTCAATTACTGACATTAGCGCGTATTGAACCAAATAGTCAGGCCAAGGAAAACCAGTCTATCAATATGCTAAACCTGATAAAGGAAAGTATTGAGGGTTTGTTGCCTTTGGCACATGAAAAGTGTATTGACTTAGGACTAAACACTTCAGAAGTGTTCGTGATATCAGGAGTTCCTCAGAATATAGCGATACTCATTAACAATATCGTTGACAATGCAATTCGCTACACACCAATTAATGGAAAAGTAGATATTTCTTTGTTTTCAGATTCACAAAATATTATTCTGGAGGTAAATGACTCTGGTGTGGGAATAGCCACTCACGAACTTGAGCGAGTATTTGAACGGTTTTATAGAGGGGATAATCAAAATATTGATGGATCAGGTCTGGGGCTCTCTATCGTTAAAGAAATTGCAACACAGCATGGCGCATATATTCAGTTGTCAAATCTTGATCCTGGACTTTCATTTAGAGTTTATTTTGCGCATAAGAATGCGCTTAATGCTTAATTCAATTCAATACTAAAGATTTAAAGCATTTGCTGAGCTATGGATTTAACTTTAGTACGCAAAAATATCATCCGTTATTAATCAAATTAGCCATGAGTACGCAAATTTTGCAAGAAATGTATCAGTAAATGCATAGATGTATGCATATTTTGCATGAAATTTGCTAGTAGTTTAATAGGAAGCTAAATTTATTCATTAAAAACAATATGTTATGTCGTAGGCATGTTAGTTGCATAAATTGAGATAAATTATCATTGATGAATCTATATTTATGCCAAATTTACTCCGAATCAAATATTCTCTTTTTGTATTTGCGCTTATATTATTTCTAATTGCATGTTTTGTATTTATTACTAAAGAGCCAAATCAAAGCATTCCTTCTGACATTAATGAATCCAAAGAAATTACTTTTTTTGCTTTAGACGATGCGGGGAAAGGGAATTTTGCACAATGGCGCGTTGCCAAAGCAATGGAAGAAGTTGCAGAAAAATACCAGAAATTAGATTTTGTAGCTGTTCTAGGCGATAATTTTTATACAAGCAGAGACTTGGGCTTAAAGAGTAAGGTGTGGAACGCATATTTTGAAAACGTTTACTCAGGCAGATTTTTAGATGCTGTACCTTTTTATGCAGTACTGGGTAATCATGACAAGTTAAAAAAAATTCAAGATGAATTAGCTTACTCGGAACAGCATCTGGGTTCAAATCGTTGGCGCATGCCAGCAAGATTTTACACTAGAGATATGGGGAACATAGGAGGAAGGCCACTATTGAGAGTAGTGTTTTTGGATACACAGCCAAACGTTCAATCATTAAAAACACAAGCAAACTTTATTCGGAAAAGCTTTGCAGAAAATACTAAACAACCTATTTGGCGCATAGTGATAGGGCATCACCCTGTTCGAAATTATGGCAAACATGCGGATGAAACCGCACTGATGCAGGAATATATTTTACCTGCGCTCAAAGAAGCAAAAATCGATGCTTATATCAGCGGACATGACCACAACCAACAAGCCATCGTTAATCAAAATGAACCCCTATATTTTATTTCTGGTGGTGGTGGGGCTAGTTTATACCCTATCAAATATAGAGATGGCCAATTGAAATATGGTGAGTCTCTACATGGATTTTTAAGTGTGCGCCTGAATAGTTCTATTTATACAGAAAACATTCTGACGTTTGCATTTTTAATAGTTGCTTTATTGATGTACGGGGTATTTTATTTATTACCAGCTTACGCCATTACACATCTCACAAAAAAACTTCTTAAAGTCAAAATCGAGCAAGCAGATTCACCCAATAATAAATATCAAAAAATTGTTTATGCCATTGCCATCATTACCACCGGTGTAACTAGTCTAATCTTTTATGCAAATGCTAAGCTTTACACACTTTACGGCATGTATATCAATGGTTTTGTTCTTAATTTGGTGTTTACGCCAGGGGGTATAGAGTCTTTAGGCGGTAGCGCAGCAACTGATGCTAGCTTTGCAGCAATTGCAATAGGCTTTTTCTTGATGCAAATCAGTTTACTTTATTTTGCGATTCGTTTAAGTAAGGCACGCATAGTAACCCGACTAAATTCATTAAATTTTTTCTCCAATTGGCGCGGTATTTTGATCGCATTTGTAGCGGTTATTACGCTACACATGACATTCGCGTTTGATCGTTTTACTTCTAATGGCCTTGCTTCGGTGGCTCAAGCGGTACCTTTTTATCAAACAGTATCCTCACGCAGTCTATTTAAATCAATGGGGATTACAGGTAGAAGAGACACTTCACTAAAAATTAAAGGAAAACTTAATTATCCGCTAAACCCCATTCAATATACTAAGCCAGCAAAGCCTTACAACATTATTTGGCTGACGGCTGAATCCTGGCGAGCAGATACTCTAAACGAAAAAGTTATGCCAAATACTTGGCAATTCGCTAAACAAGCAACCCGTTTTACTCAAAATTATAGTGGTGGCAATGGTACGCGGGCAGGTGTTTTTAGTATGTTTATGGGCATGCCTGCTAGTTATTGGTTTCAGTTTTTACAAGAGCAGAAGGGTGCAGCAATTATTGATGTGATGCAGAAGCAAGACTATCAGATGCGCTTTTTTACCAGCGCCTTATTTAGTTATCCTGAATTTGATAGAACTATTTTTGCAAAAGTGCCAGAGAACGAAATGCAAGCTTTACAACGTAACGGCAAAATTTCTTGGCAGAACGATCAGAAAAATATAAGTGATTTACTTCAATTTATAGACAAGCGAGATACCAGCAAACCATTCTTTACCTTTATGTTTTTTGAGTCGCCTCACGCGCGCTACTTTTTTCCGCCTGAAAGTGTGATTGCTAAGCCTTATCGTGATGATTTGAACTATGCCACCTTAAGCAAAGAGGCACTCCGTCAGGATATTGTACCAATTAAAAATCGCTACATTAATGCAGTGCATCATTTAGATAGCCAATATAAGCGCGTGTTTGATTATCTAAATGAGAAAAACTTACTTGATAGCACTATTGTGATTTTAGTTGGTGATCATGGTGAAGAGTTTATGGAGCATGGCTTTTGGGGTCATAACTCAACATTTGTCGATGAGCAAGTACGTACACCACTAGTGATCTATGCTCCAAAACAAGCCGCAAAGATTGTGTCGAGATTAACCAGTCACAGTGACATTGTGCCAACACTAATGCCAATTTTAGGCGTATCGAATCCAGAAAGTGATTACAGTATTGGCTTCAATTTATTGGGAGATAAAGTCCGTGATTATACTTACATCGCTGACTGGGATAAATTGGCCTATGTCGATCAGGACGTGAAAATTGTTCAGCCAGTAAATAGCAAAGCATTTTTTATGCAAAAAGTGAGCACAAGAAAAGATGTCGCGCTCATTGGCGAGGATGCAAGCGCGATGTTGCATAAAAAAAGTACCAGCAATATGCAAATCATGCGTGATTTGAGCCACTTCACTAAAAAATCAACTAAAGCTGAGGCTCAATAATGAGGGCCTTTGACAAGCTAACTCCGTTCGCAATCTGGCATATCAAACAGATGTTTTATTTGATTGCTTGTGCAGTATTTCTATTGTGGATTTATCCAAGAACTAATTTGGATTTTGATTTAATCATTCCTTATTACGATATAGAAAATAAAGTTTTCAGTTTAAAGAATGACTTATTTTTAACACAAGTGATGCATGTGGGATTACGGTATTTTGTAATTTTTGTGGCCCTAACGACGCTATTCTTAGCTGTCTTAGGTGATAAATTCAAATTATCTGCATTGGTCCGCCGTCAATTATGTTGGTCTTTCGTAGGCATGATGCTAAGCACGCTTGCAGTCTCTATTCTTAAAAGTCAAAGCATGCATGCATGCCCTTGGGATTTGACCCAGTTTGGCGGCAGCCTTCAATTTTATCCAATGTTCGCTAGCTTACCAATCGGAGAGCTGGGTGGACATTGCTGGCCAGGCGGGCATGCCAGCGGTGGATTTGCATTGATGGCATTCTTCTTTACCTTCCGACGCACACATCCAATATTCGCCTACGTCAGTTTAGTGATGTCTCTCATGCTGGGCTTTGTGATGGGTTGGACACAAATGATACGTGGTGCACATTTCTTATCGCATAGTCTTTGGTCTGCCTGGGTGGTGTGGTTGGTTTTATTAATCCTTAGCGCTTGCAACATAGCCAGCCTCGCTAAAAAAAAGCAAGTCGAATTTAGATCGCTTGATTACACGTACTAATTTTCCTAATGAACATTATTGATAAGTCACCATGCAAAAAACATTAAAATCCTCTCGTATTGAATTACCTTTCACTGTATTTCTGACCTTGATTGCTTTGAGTGTGTGGCTATTGCTTAGGTTAGCGCTTTGGATAGATGTTGGTCCAACGCAGTTATCTCTTGGTCAAACCATTAAAATGTTGAGTCGTGGCTTATGGTTTGACTTGAGCACACTGGCTTATTTAATCGTACCTTGGTTAATACTCTCCATAGCCTTGCCTAATAGCTGGCGAACCAAACGCTGGCTTAACCCATTAAAATGGGCAATTGCATGTGTTATTACTTTTGCTCTTTTATTTGGTGTGGTTTCGGAAGTGATATTTTGGCAAGAATTCACCACAAGATTCAATTTTATCGCAGTCGATTATTTAATTTACACCCATGAAGTGGTCGGGAATATTCGTGAGTCTTATCCAGTACCTTTAATAGTGTTTGCAATCGCTTTTATAGCAATGTGCATGATGTGGTTGGCACACAAATTTATAGTGTTTAAACATAATCCTATGTTGGCTAAACAGAAAACAATTATATTGTTGGCGCTGTTAGGCCTACCACTATTAAGTTATCAACTTGCAAACGCTGATCAAATGGCATTCAGTAAAAATGCTTATGCCAATGAGTTATCGGGTAATGGTTTGTTTACTTTGGCGTCCGCCATGCGTCGTAATGAATTAGATTATGACCAATTTTACAAAACTATACCTCAGGCTAAGGCGGATAAAGTTCTACGTAGTCTTGAAGTAGAGCGAAAATTAACTACAGATGTACTTAAAGAAGATGTAGATGAAGCCGAAACTTTCGAAATGGGTAATTTCAAACGTCGCCCTAAAAACATTGTGTTGGTTTCAGTTGAAAGCTTTTCTGCTTCGTATGTTGGCGTATATGGCAATACTGAAAATCTAACACCTAACCTAGACAAAATAGCTAAAGAAGGATTAATTTTTGACAAAATTTTTGCAACTGGCACGCGTACGGTGCGCGGCTTAGACGCACTTACTATTGCAATCCCACCTATTCCTGGCCAAGCCATTGTGCGCAGACCTAATAATGAGCATCTAGCCACCATTGGCGAAATGCTAGGGGCGCAAAACTTCAATACATTCTTTATCTACGGAGGCTATGGCTACTTTGATAACATGAATGCCTATTACAGAGGTAATAACTACAAAGTGGTAGACCGTACTGATTTCGATAAAAAAACGATACAGCATGAAAATGTTTGGGGTGTAGATGATGAAAGTTTGTTTGATAACGCAATTTTGCAGCTTGATAAGACATCAAAAACAGGCAAGCCATTTTTTGCGCAAATTATGACAACGAGTAACCATCGACCATTTACTTATCCTGCGGGTAAAATTGATTTGCCACAAGGTAATCGAGCAGGTGCAGTCAAATATACCGATTACGCTATTGGTCAGCTAATTGCAAAAGCCAAAACAAAACCTTGGTTTAAAGATACCTTATTTGTGATTGTGGCAGACCACTGTTCATCTGTTGCTGGAAAAACCAAACTCCCAGTTGCTAAATATCACATCCCTTTAATTTTTTACGCACCTGACATGTTGCCTTCAGGTCATTACAGCCGTATGGCCAGCCAAATTGATATCGTGCCAACACTATTGGATGTGTTGGGTAAAAAAGGCGATGAGCATTTTTTTGGTCAGTCGCTGTTTGAAGATCAATCCGAGCAAATTGCCTCGCGTGCATTCATCAGCAATTACCAAGAGTTGGGATATTACAAAAATGATACTTTGGTTGTATTAAGCCCTAAACAAAAAACAGAAGCTTACAAGGTTGATCCCATCACGATGGAGTCTACGCCTACAAAAATGGATAAGGCATTGTTGAATGAGGCGATAGCTTATTATCAAACAGCTAATCGCGCATTTAAAACGGGCGCATTAAAAGAATCTGAAAATATAAACTAACAAAGGAGTGCTAAGTGAAACGTATGAATCAAGAGATTATGTATGGCGAGGTGCTGAGTAAAGTCCCTGCATTAACATTTGTTTTTTGGATAGTTAAGATTTTTGCAACTACTCTTGGTGAAACGGCGGGAGATGCAGTATCCATGTCGCTAAATCTAGGTTATTTATTTAGCACATTCATTTTTGCAGGCATTTTTATTATTGCCGTAACGGCACAAATTAAAGCTAGGCAATTCCATCCTTATTTGTACTGGCTAACTATTGTTGCCACTACTACGGTGGGAACAACTTTAGCCGACTATGCAACACGGTCTTTGGGCATTGGCTACACAGGCGGGTCTGCGCTTTTGCTCGGCTTATTGCTTGCCTCTTTAATGGTGTGGTACAAAACACTCGGTTCAGTTTCTATAAACACAGTCAACACACCAACAGCAGAGATGTTTTACTGGGTGACCATTATGTTCTCACAGACCTTAGGCACCGCGCTTGGTGATTGGACAGCCGATGCAGCTGGGTTAGGCTATGTTGGAGCAGCAGCAATTTTCGGAAGTATTTTATTGATCATCATAGTCGCACATTTTTATACAAGAATATCTAAAACCCTCTTATTCTGGGGAGCCTTTATTTTAACCCGCCCGCTCGGTGCGGTTGTCGGTGATTTCCTTGATAAACCAGTTGCCTCTGGGGGATTGGCACTAAGCCGTTACTCTGCATCCATCACGCTCATGTTACTGATCCTAGCATGCATTTATTTTTTTCCGCAGCGAGCGGCAAAAGCAGGAGCACATTAGTTTTGAAAGTTGTTCCTTGAACAAAAATTTGATACTTTTTAGGAAAATTAATGACTTTTAAGAACAATCATCAATTAAAGAACTTTTTCGGATTTCTGGTTGTAGCAAATACGTTATTGTTTCTTGGAATGGCATATTTACATTTGCTGAGCACATCTGCAAACGCAGCTGTATTTATTGATTTTTGGGGAAGATTTACTGTTTATTCGATGTGGTTTATTGGCTTTGCGTTATATATAAAATATGTTTCATCATCTGAGCCACTAAGGAACTTAGTTTTGATTATAGTCAGCTTAAATATTCCTTTATTTTTGTTAATGGCTTACTTTAATCAAATTAGTAACACACCAGAGACTATTGTATTTGTTGATTTTTGGGGGAGAATCACGGTTTATTCCCTGTGGGTGTTATGCTACGAAAGCTATAAAAAATATGTTGAGTAAATTCAATTAGTGCTTTGATAATGCATTTAAAAAATAAAAATTAGCTGGGTTAAATGAAGCATTGGGTTGTATATGCAATTATTTCGGCGTGCTTCGCAGGCTTTACTTCGGTGATTGCCAAGCAGGGTTTAGTGGGTATTTCAGCTGAACTAGGTCTAACAATCCGCACGCTTTTTGTGTGTGGATTTATATTGTTATTTGCGTTTCTCTCTTCAACTTCAATAGATTTCAAAGCGTTACAAAAAGATAATTATTTCTGGCTTGGTTTATCTGCATTGACTACAACAGGCTCATGGATTTTTTACTACAAAGCCCTCAAATTAGGTGACGTAGCAACAGTTGCTTTAATCGATAAGGGAAGTGTAATAGTGGCCATACTGCTGGCTTGGTGGCTACTCAAAGAAGCGATTACTTGGCGCATTGCTTGTGGTGCCATATTAATTCTTGTGGGGCTTATAGTTATTTCTAAAAAGTAATTTTGATCTACTTATCACAGTAATTTGTGGATGGTTCGCTCATATTGATTTGGTTATTAATAATTCAAGCTAATGGTTTTACACGATTATCAATTTTGCAGGCGTTTATATAACCAATTGCTCCGTCAGTTTGTGTTATGAAACGAATTACGGCCTCTTCAGAATTAACCGAGTGTGGTGGAGATATACCATCAAAGTATAAACCGTTCCAATAATCAATTTGCATTTTAGGTAGGCTACCTAATACAGCCTGAGTGAACTGCGAACGTAGGGGATGTTCGGCAGTTAGATTAATTGGCTTAATTCTGCGACCCATTGGCCAATACAATTGTTTGCGCCAATAAATTAAACGTAATTCGTTATTAGTAAATTTTAACTCTGTCAAATTTTCCTTAGCATCTACTACCACTGCAATAATTGGCTGACGTTCATGGGCAATGGCACTAAATGATGCCATTATCGAAAGTGTTAAGATAATAATCGTTAAGCTATGCATGCCATTACACCGTTAAAAAAACAGTGCAAATGACGCGGTAAACCCGCGAGGGGATTCAGGTTGGTCGCCGCTGCCACCAATAAACTCTAGCTTCAGTAGCTGTGTTGGTTTTATCCGCCAAGTTGCACCCAATAGCCAACGCTCAAATGACCCCTCATTAGGTCGTTGAAATGTCTCAAGTCGTGTAATCCAGTACCAATCATGAAAACCTACAGAGTTGAGTGGTACAGCAGTTTGTACATATGCACCGCTACCACCATCTTTATTATCAGTGTTAAACCTTTGAAAACCTTCAGCACTTACTTCAATGCCTTTAATGTGCGTTAGATAATCAAGACCCAACATTCGAAAGCTCCCTCCATTAACGCCACTTTCCTCAAACGATACGAGTGACATTCCAAGGTCTGACTCATTTTTTAGACTAAATCGTGCACCCCGAACATGCTCAAACTCTAATTCGTTATTTTCTTGTTCTTGGTCTTCTAAAAGCTCTGCGAACAGCTTATATTCAAAGGCGCTGTTTTTAAAAGGTATGGCACCATGCAACATTAAACCATCTGTTCTTGTGGGGAAAAGCCTAGAGGTGGCAAGTGGACGCGAACTTGTCCAAACCAGTGGGGGCGCACGCAAAAGATTCCATCGGCTATTCGGCGTTAAAAAACGACCTGCTCGGAAATTTATCTTTTCTGAGATATTGTAATCAAAGTATAAGCGCTCTAAATCTAACCGTCCTTCTTTACGACTAAACTTTTCCTCATCACCCCAGCTTAAGGGTCGCTCAAGCTCTAGTTCACTAAAAAAACTTAAACGTGAGTCATTAGCCCAGGTTAGCAACAAGCTTACCTCATTTATAGCTGCTTCTGGACTTTCATCGCGGTTAATGATGATTCCTGCGCTACTAAATCCACCTAACTTAAAATTTTCTTTCCAATTAGCTGTTTCTTCAGAAAATACGGGCTTGCATAGCCCTATACTCAAGGCTAGACTACCAACAATGAAAACACAACTAATGCGCATGAATAACCTCAAATTCGCAACAACTTTGCGATGCCGTCTGACTAATCATAATTATCTCATAATTGATAAAACGTAAGCGTATTTACGGTTTTGATTAAACGCCTATCTATTCCTAAGCTTTTATTACTAGCATTTCTTTTAGCAGGATTACTACCAGCAATGCTAGTCAGCTTTTTAAGCTTTTATCAAGCAAGAGTAGTGCTTAAAAAGGAACTCACGCGAGACATCGTAACCCTGAGTCAAACTTTAAACAATGATGTCTCTCGCATGATGTTTGAGCGGGTTAAAAATGTGGCCTCATGGAGTCAACTCGCCATTATGCAAGAACTTTTGCTAGAAGATGTTGATAAACGGTTATCTATATTTTTAGAGGAGTTAAATAGTAGCTATGATGGTGTATATAAGTCGATTTATGTGATTGATAATAACAACAAAGTTATTGCCTCCAGCGATGCTAAGTTGTTAAATCAACCTGCAAACTTACGCACTTATTGGTTTAGTCATGATGCAGCTGAAAAGCGAATAGATTTTTACAGGATCAAAAGTAATGTCTTGGCAATTTCTCAGGAGATTAGAGACGATAACTCTAATCAAGTCATTGGAAAACTTGTTGCTGAATTCAATTGGCAACAAATACAAGATTTTCTTAAAGTATCTGTACGTAAGCCTAGTGCTGCAGCCTTATTTGATGAACAAGGACATGTGTTGGCATCAACCAGCAATTGGAATTCTCAAAATGGCTATGAAATGCGTGCAGTTA
The DNA here is from genome assembly GCA_021732405.1 of Methylotenera sp. GTDB lineage: Bacteria > Pseudomonadota > Gammaproteobacteria > Burkholderiales > Methylophilaceae > Methylotenera_A. The sequence continues at coordinate 78,212 of JAKFVB010000002.1, read as the reverse complement.
GTCCGTTTTCTAGCCAGTCAGTAGTATCAAAATGGCAGGTGCGTGTAGAAAAGTTACATTCATTAGCCGTCGCGCCTGTACATCGTCTGGGTTATATATTTCTTGCTTTGTTGGCAAGTACACTTTTATTGGCAGCATTTTTAGTCACTCCAATTGCGCAAGCAATTACGCAACCTATAGCTAAACTAACCATTTTTGTTCGTAGCTTTAACCAAGGACAACTTAGTGAAACACCAAAATCAGGGCCCCCAGAAGTACAAGAGTTAGGGCTAGCATTTGAAGGTTTGATTGACGACTTAGCTAAAACCCAAGCGAATCTCACCAGAGCTGCAAAATTAGCAGTAGTAGGAGAGTTAGCAGCCGCAATGAGCCATGAAATCCGTACACCATTAGGAATTCTAAGATCATCTGCTGATTTGTTATTGCGTGAGCCAACACTTAGCAATGATGGTAGAGAAGTGCTAGGGTTTATTATTTCTGAAACAGAACGTCTAAATAAATTGGTTTCTACTTTAATTGATGCGGCAAGACCACGTTCACCTATTTTTGCTAGAGTGGATATTGCAAAGGTTATTCATAATTCAATTGCACTATTACGAACACAAGCAGATTCAAACGGTATTGTATTGAGCGCTGAATTAGCAGAGCCTGTATTTTTAGAAATAGATACAGATCAAATGACCCAAGTTTTTATGAACATCTTAATGAATGCAATCCAAATTTTGCCAGTCGGCGGTAAAGTAAATATTAAGTTATATACACATGAAGCTTTTGCAAAAGTAGAAATCTCTGATGATGGGCCAGGTATGACAGCAGAAATTCAAGCACAAATCTTTGAGCCTTTTTTTACGCAGCGTGCGGGTGGAGTAGGTCTAGGCTTAGCGATTGTTCGACAAATTATACTGTCGCACTTAGGTGAAATTACTTGTTCAAACAGTCAATTTGGTGGTGCACTTTTTACTATTAACCTACCAATTAACCCCGTATTTAAAACATAATAATTTAATAAAGAAATGCAAGCATTGAAAACTATTTTAGCAGTAGATGATGAACCTAATATGCGTAGATTGCTAGAAATTAGCTTACGCCAAGCTGGTTATAAACCTTTAATAGCGAACAATGGTAAGGCCGCTTTAGAAGTAATTAAAACAGAACACGTTGATTTAGTTGTCAGTGATTTTCATATGCCGAATATGAATGGACTAGCATTATTAGAGGCGATACGCCAGGAATCAGAAAGCCTCCCATTTATTATGGTGACCGCTCAGGGGGAAATTAAAACCGCTGTAGAAGCAATGAAGTTAGGCGCATCAGATTATATATTACGGCCATTTGAGCTGGAAACTTTAGAAATTGCTATTGCAAAAGCGTTAGATCATAAGCGGTTGCAAATTGAGAATTCATATTTCCGTGAAAAAAAGGAGCTAACAGAACTACTTATTGGCAACAGTTCCCCAATACAAGAAATCAAGCACCTTATTGAGCAAGTAGCCCCAAGTAAAGCCACCGTATTAATTACTGGTGAGACGGGGACTGGTAAAGAGTTGGTAGCTCAAATGTTACATCAGCAATCTCCACGTAAAAATCAATTATTTGTAGCAATTAACTGTGCGGCCATCCCGGCAGAACTAATGGAATCAGAGTTGTTTGGGCATGAAAAAGGTGCATTTTCAGGCGCAATAAAATCACGCACTGGCAAATTTGAATTAGCGAATGGGGGCACATTATTTTTAGATGAAATTACTGAAATGCCAATTCATTTGCAAGCAAAATTACTAAGGGCTTTGCAGGAGGGCGTTATTGAGAAGGTTGGAGACAATCGTAAAATTTCACTCGATTTACGCATAGTGGCTGCTACAAACATAAATCCGCTAGATGCAGTTCAGGTTGGTAAATTACGAGAGGATTTGTATTACCGCTTGAATGTGTTTCAACTGAATGTTCCGCCACTACGTGATCGTATTGGTGATATATCAATATTGGCAAAACATTTCGCTTTAGTTCATAAAGCTGATGTGTCAGAGGATGCGATTTCAGCTTTAGAGCAATATCAATGGACTGGCAATGTGCGTGAGTTACAAAACGTGATGGAGCGTGCAGCAATCATTTGTAAGAATAGACAAATAAAGTTAGCAGATTTACCTAAAGACATTATTGATGCTAGGAACCTAAGCTTACATATTTCAGCAGGCCCAGCTTTAAACAGTTTTTCAATACCAGAAGCGGTTGCATTAATCGAGAAGAAATTAATCTCCGAGGCACTTCTTGAGTGCCAAGGTAATAAAGCTAAAGCAGCTAGGCTGATGGATATCAGTGAGAGAAGTCTTTGGAATAAGCTAGATTTTTATCATCTCAAATAATAAATTAAAGTTATTCAGACGGCTCATCTGATAAAGCTAATTTACTGCACTTTTTCGCATCATTTGATGTATTAAATTGATTATTGTTACGTGCAGTATTTTTTATTGCTGCCACTTTTTACATAGGTTTATAGCCAGCATCAGACATTGCCTCAGTAATAGCTTCTTCAGAATTATCCGATTTAACGTTAACTTTTCTGGAAGCTAAATCCACTTCAACAACAGCATTGTGGTCTAGATGCATAATGGCTTTCTTAATAGTGTTCACACAGCCACCACAGCTCATCTTTGGTACATTAAATGTATACATATAACATGTCCTTTCAATAATCGAACGATCACTTTAGACCTTACAATTATGGCAAGGTCAAGTAGTTTAAATCGTTAAAATACCACTTGACCTTCCAATGGTGGGAATCTTTAAGATAATTCATAATGATTAAATCTGGAGATAAAAATGAAAAATTCTGATCACTCTATAGACCTCTCTATTAGTGGTATGAGTTGCGCGTCATGCGTCTCTACTGTAGAAAATGCTTTGCGCAAAATCCCTGAAGTTGAATCTGCGACCGTTAATCTTGCCACTGAAAAAGCTCATTTAGTGAATAAAGCAGGCATGACATTTCATACGCAAGCCATTTTAAAGGCTGTAACTGATGCTGGATATGGCGCTGAATTAATTGCGCACAACCACAGCCTAAAAAATTATGACGATGAGTCAGCCAATGGCACCCGTATTGTAATGGCGATTTTATTAAGTACTCCTCTCATTATCCCGATGCTATTTAATCTGGCGGGAGGATGTTGGAATCTTCCAGGGTGGGTTCAGTTGCTACTGGCAACACCTGTACAGTTTTATTTAGGTGCAGGATTTTATACATCCGCTTGGAAAGCCATTAAGAACAAAACAGGCAATATGGACTTGTTAGTTGCAATCGGCACTTCAGCCGCATATTTCCTTTCCATATATATGATGTCACAAGGTCATGAGCATTTATATTTTGAAGCTTCAAGCGTGGTCATTACCCTTGTGTTGCTAGGTAAATGGCTAGAGAAACGTGCAAAGAGACAAACTACAGAGGCCATACGCGCTTTACAAAAACTAAGACCTGAAACAGCCAGAGTAAAGCGTTTAGATGTAGAGCTAGATATCCCCCTTCAAGAAGTAATGATTGATGACGTTGTAATCATTCGTCCAGGGGAGCGTATACCCGTAGATGCATTGATTATCGAGGGAAGCAGCCATGTTGATGAATCTATGATGACTGGAGAAAGTGAGCCAGTGAATAAAGTGGTGGGTAACAAAGTGATAGGCGGGGCAGTAAATATCGACGGCATGCTAATGGTTAGGACGGTTGCTATAGGCGCTGAAAGCACGCTGTCTCGTATTATACGTTTAGTAGAGGATGCACAAACGGCAAAGCCAGACATCCAGCGTCTAGTTGATAAAGTTAGCGCTGTGTTTGTGCCAGTAGTCATCGTTATTGCCTTCATTACACTGCTGGCTTGGGGTCTATATTCCGCCAACTGGGAACTTGCGATATTAAATGCTGTGGCTGTTCTTGTCATTGCTTGCCCATGTGCGCTTGGTTTAGCGACGCCAACCGCTATTATGGCGGGGACAGGGGTAGCTGCGCGTCACGGTATTTTAATTAAAGACGCAAAAGCGTTAGAGTTGGCGCATAAAATTACCCATGTGGTGTTAGATAAAACGGGCACATTAACCGAAGGTAAACCAGTTTTATTGGCATTTAAAGCAGTAGACGGTAACGATCAATCGTTATTGGAACTAGCTGCCAGTATTGAACAAAACAGCCTGCACCCTCTCGCTAACGCAGTTGTAAATCAACTACATGAATTAGGAAAGAGTCCATTTATAGCGACTGAAGTTCGAAATCTGGCTGGACGTGGCTTACACGGCATGGTGAATAACCAAATTATTTACGTCGGCAACCAGCGCTGGATGGAAGAATTGGGCGTATCAATTGATCACCAAAATGTAGCCGCTCTAGCATTTAAAGATGCGGGTAACACAGTATCTTGGGTTGCGCAGGGAGCTAATGAGAATAAGCCAACCTTGTTAGGTATATTAGCTTTTGGAGATCAAATCAAACAGACATCAACCAAAGCAATAGCCGCTTTACATGATAAAGGAATCAAGACGTTATTATTAACAGGCGACAACAGTACTAGTGCAGTACGCGTTGCCGAAATGATTGGCATTGATAATGTATTGGCAGAACAAACGCCGGAATCAAAAGCTAGTAGCATTGCATCTATACGTGAAAAAGATGCAGTTATTGCCATGGTGGGTGATGGAATCAATGATGCACCAGCATTGGCAGCAGCCGACGTAAGTTTTGCCATGTCTTCAGGTACGGATGTAGCGATGCATACTGCTGACATTACATTAATGCAATCAGACCCAAGTTTGGTGGCAGATACCATAGATATCTCCCGCAGAACGTATACCAAGATTAAACAGAACCTGTTCTGGGCGTTTATATACAATCTAATTGGTATTCCACTGGCTGCGATGGGATTTCTCAGCCCCGTTATAGCAGGCGCTGCCATGGCATTCAGCTCAGTTAGTGTAGTAATGAACGCGTTGATGTTAAGCAAATGGCGACCCTCAAGCAAAAGATAAGGACTATTTATGCAAAGTGATATATACAATATTGGTCAGGCAGCAAAAGCTTCAGGAATTTCTGCAAAAATGATTCGTCACTATGAAGAGGTAGGGCTGTTGCCAGCTGCATCAAGAACGTTTTCTGGCTACAGAACCTACAGCCATCAAGATGTGCATATGTTGCGGTTCATTAGACATTCACGCGATTTGGGCTTTTCGATTAAACAAATCTCTGACTTGTTAAGTCTGTGGCGCGATAGAAATCGTCCTAGCAGTAAAGTTAAGCAGATGGCTTCAGAACATATTGAAATGCTAAATCAAAAAATACAAGAATTAATTACCATGAAGTCTGAATTAACGCGATTGGTAAGTTGCTGCCATGGAGATGAGCGCCCAGATTGCCCAATACTGGACGAATTGGCACAAGATAAATAACTTTTGTAGAATAAATGAAAATATTGAATAAAAGCGCTTGACCTTACCAGTGTTGGAAGCTTTATATTTAAAATATGTAATGACAACTTAATTGGTAAATAGCACGAACTACAAAATACAAATGAAATATTGGGTCAAATTTCTAGTTTTTATAGCACTTGCGATCAGCATTCCGCTTCAGGGAATTGCTGGTGCAACGATGCCCGTATGTATTGACACGCCTTTACCATCTAAAAGCATTAAACTAGACCGTGTAGCTAACAACGCAAAAGTGACGGAGATATCCAATGATTGTCATTTGCTGATTAGTAGCAAATGCATTGATGAAAACAGTAAAGACTGTTCAACCATGAACTGCTCGCTTTGTCATGCAAGTTTTTTTCAGTTGCCCGACGCTAATAATATTTTCTTTATCGACAGCCACAGCACAGCTTATTACGATTTAATCATACCTTTGTATCAACACTTTTCACCTCCTTTATTGCATCCTCCAAAGACATCACTCTCTTGATGCTGGGTGGTCTACGTTTCTGCAATTAAAACGGGTTTTGTAGTCCGATTTACATTGTACTTGATCATCCCGCATGCATGATGGTTAAAAAACCACCCTTGCAACCAAGTTCCATCAAAAAAACATTGCGACAACTCAGAACATACGAGGTCACGCAATGGTTTAAAGAGAGTAAAAATTTGTCACCAATAAGGTGAAACCAAAATTAGGAGAATTACCATGAGCAACAAAATGATGAACACAATTGTTACCACCGCATTGATTGCATGTTTAGGATTTGCCTCTGCTAGCGCTATGGCGGGCCGAGACGCTTATCAAGAAAAGTTAATTCAAAATATTCAAGTGACTAAACAAAAGCTTGAACAAGCCAAGTCATCGAAAGGCGCAGAGCAACAAAAGCTATTATCTGAGCATTCACAGATGTTACATGACAACATGGCTGCTTGCCGTGAAATGAAACCGAAAGCAGGTATGACAGAGAAAGAGCGTGATGAGTGGTTTGCAGAGCATCAAAAAATTATGGATGCTTTGATGGGACAGATGATGGAAGAACATAAGGTGAAAACATCATCTATGCCTTGCGACCATCATATGAAGTAATGCCTTTGTATTGATAAGCTAGTAAAAGTGGGCGGCTTAGTAAGCCGCCCATTTAAAGTCATTTATCCAATAATCAATATTTTTTGGATTTTATTAAATTAGTTATGTAGAATAATCTGGTGATTAGATTAATTAAAATTTTCGCTATTTTGCTTATTGCAGTTGCAATCCCTGTACAAGGGTTTGCATCGGTTGCAATGATGAACTGTGAGCAGTCACCCAATCATCATAGCAAAAATCTTGCGACTGATACTGTTCACGATCATGACCAGCACAAAGGACATGACATGTCTAATGAGCATTCTCATGACGCAAGTGATAGCAGCAATCCAGTATCTCAAAATGCGGATAAAAGTAAGCACTCATGCGCTTATTGCGCTAAATGTACAAGCTGTTGTGCTGGTTTTACGTTCCAAACTACTACATCAAGTTTGATTCAGCAATTAAACTCTGGTGAAATTAGATACGGTTACAACTCACTTCTTTTCACTGGCTTTATCCCCTCAGGTCTAGAGCGACCCCCAAGATACACCCTTATTTAAATTGTTTTGTAGAGTAGTGGCAGATTTTTATTTGCCTCTACTCGAACATTCACAGGCATTCTTAAGCAACTAGTTTGCAAAGAATCATTTTTCCGAAGTCATTAATTTGGAAAAACTAAATAAGAGGTTTCTATGAAATACATACTTTCCAAGCGGCCATGGCCAGCGATATTACGCCCATATGTAATGTGGCTATTTACAGCATTATTTTTTGAAACAACTACAGCCTTTGCGCTAGAAGAGACCGCAAACGCTAAAGGTGACGTTCCTTATCAATCGGCGTTTGACGATTATCGCGCTACCAGCAAAGATAGCTTAACTGACTGGAAGACAATCAACCAATCCTCAGATGATGGCGGGCATTCTGGTCATCAAATGCAGGGTATGCAACATGACATGACGCCAGAGCAGATGGCGAATATGCCGTCCAATAGTAAAGAAATGCCTGTAATGGAAGGTATGGACCATAGCAGCATGCAAGGCATGAAAAAAGCGGCTCCAGACGATATGAAAGGCATGGATCACAGCCAAATGAAACCTGACCAAACCATGAAACCAATGGTTGGAATGGATCATTCTAAAGTGACCGGCATGGATCATGGCGATATGAAGTCTATGCCTGATAGCAAATCAGCCATTCAACCAACGAAAAAAGAAAACATGCCAGTGATGAACCATGAGGAAATGGCTGGGCATAACCACGGTGGGTCTGATATGAAAGCGATGGATCATTCAAAAATGAATGAGCCAAAGATAAGCGACTCAAAGCCTAATGACATGCAACCAAGTCAGGAAAGTGCGCTACACGCAGAGGTCAGGCAAGATGAAACTCAACCATACGCGCATGCATCTACACAAGCGTCAGAACATGCAGGGATGTCAATGCCTTCGATGCCAGCTGCAACAGAAGCCACGCCATGGCGGATAATCCCTAACTTTCATCCTATTGTGGTGCATTTCCCGATTGCATTAACAATTGTATCTTTTCTGTTAAGTTTCGCAGCTTATGTTAGACGCAACCATCCCGAATCCTCACAATTGGCCGCTGCTGGGCATTTCACTCTCTGGCTCGCTGCAATTGGAGCTGCTACTGCCTTATTATTTGGTTGGCTGGCCTTTAACTCGATAACTAATCATGATGACTCAGGCCATGCCGCCATGTTATTACATCGTTCATGGGCTATCCCAACGGCTGCAGGTTTAATGTTGCTGGCTAGCTGGGATGCATGGAAATACCGAATTATTGAATTGATATCGGTGCCAATGTTCTTGTTACTTTTCCTGCTTTCTCAAGCAATTGCAATAACAGGATGGCTGGGAGGAGAAGTGGTGTATCGACATGGTGTAGGTGTGTTATCCATTCCATCCAGCAGTAATTCAGGCCATTTTCATAATGAAGGCGTATTAGAGTCAGCTATGCCCAATGAGATGGCAAGCGAGCACGCAGATAAGGACAATCATAAAGAAGGAGAATCTCATGAGCACTAATTCAAAACATGTGGACTTCAAATACCGCACTTTAACAGTTCTCATTATTGCCAGTTTTGCGCTAGGTGGATGCGCTACCTTTTCTAAAGATGGTGGTTTTAGCGGGGTTCAAGAAAACACTCAAAAACATATCAAACAAGAGGTGGTTTGGCCAAAAACGGATACTGAAAAGACTCAAATAACAGAACGCGTAAATGAATTATTATCAAAACGTTTAGATGTAGACCAAGCGGTTCAAATAGCGTTGTTAAACAATAAAGGTTTACAGGCTGATTTTTATAATCTTGGTATTTCTGAATCCGATTTAGTGCAAGCTGGTCGTCTGCCTAATCCTAGGTTTGGCATGCTTTACGTCCGTGAAAACGGTAACTACAAAATCGAACAAATGCTGACTTTCAATATTTTCTCGCTTTTAACCATGCCAAAAATGCAAGAAATTGAACGTCAAAGATTCATGCAAGCTCAGAAAAAAACCGCTTTTGAGGTCATTAAAATTGCCAATCACACGCGTATAGCGTACTTCAATGCAGTCGCTGCAACAGAGCAAGTACGTTATAGCGAACAAGTAAAGGAATCAGCTGAAGCCAGTGCTGAATTAGCAAGAAGACTACTTAAGGCAGGTAATTTTAATAAGCTTCAACAAGTTCGTGAACAAAGCTTTTATGCGGATGCAGCATTAGATTATGCAAACGCTACCAATAAGCAAGTGAGCACCTATGAAGCACTATCGCGGTTATTAGGTGTATCAGTTGACCAATTGAATTTGGAGGAACGCCTACCTGATTTACCTAAATCGCTCACTGAGTTGCAACCATTTGAAAAAGGTGCTTTTGAACAACGATTGGATTTACAGGCTATTAAATTAGAAACGGATGCGCTAGCTAAACAGCTTGGCCTAACAAAAACCACCCGCTTCATAAATGTACTGGAAATAGGCCCTGCCAGAGTGTTAGAAGGCCGTCGTGGCGATCCTTATAAAAAAGGTATAGAGCTTTCTTTCGAGCTGCCTATATTCGATTGGGGCACGGCACGCGTTGCGCGGGCCGAGTCCATTTATATGCAATCAGTGAATCGGGCTGCACAAGTGGCAATCAACGCACAGTCTGAAATCCGAGAGGCTTACAACACTTACCGTACCAATTACGATGTGACTAAGCATATTCGCGATGAAATTGTGCCGCTTCGCAAAAAAATTCTTCAGGAAAACCAACTTCGCTACAACGGCATGCTAACAAGCCCGTTTGAACTGTTTGGTGACGCACGCGCGCAAGTCACTAGTGTGAAAAGCTATATCGAATCTTTACGTGAATTTTGGGTGGCTGATAGCACATTACAAATGACGCTGATAGGTAACGAAAATATGATGGAAGGGAATTAACATGGATTTTTCTAAATTTAGTAGACGTGACTTTTTCAGATTAGCGGGTGCTGGCATTGCTGCATCTGCTGTGAGTAAAGTTTCGATGGCCGCTTTGCCGGAAATCGTCTCAATGGAGCAAGGCATCACACAAGCACCTTTGCAACCAAATACTGGAAGGCCCTATAACCCCGTTGTAACGCTTAATGGTTGGAGTTTGCCATGGCGCATGAATAAAGGAGTAAAAGAATTTCATTTGGTGGCTGAACCCGTTGTACGTGAGTTGGCGCCAGGCATGAAAGCACATTTATGGGGCTATAACGGGCAAAGCCCTGGCCCTACAATTGAGGTGGTTGAAGGGGATAAGGTCAGAATTTTTGTAACGAACCGTTTACCTGAAATAACAAGTATTCACTGGCATGGTCAAAGATTACCGAATGGTATGGATGGCGTTAGTGGCCTTAATCAACCACCAATCCCACCAGGTAAAACGTTTATGTATGAATTTGAGGCAAGACGAGCTGGAACGTTTATGTATCATCCGCATGCCGATGAAATGTTACAAATGGCGATGGGTATGATGGGGAGTTGGGTCACACACCCGAAGAACCCGAAATTTATGCCAGTTGATCGTGATTTTATCTTTCTACTAAATGCATATGATATTGATCCTGGTAGCTACACACCCAAAGTAAGCACCATGTTAGATTTCAACTTATGGACATGGAACAGCCGTGTTTTCCCAGGTATTGATCCCATAGTTGTCCGCAAGGATGAGCGTGTTCGCATCCGTGTTGGCAACCTCACCATGACCAACCACCCAATTCATATTCATGGGCACGAGTTTCAAGTCACTGGCACTGATGGCGGATGGGTTCCTCCAACCGCACGCTGGCCAGAAGTGACGACAGACATTGCAGTGGGTCAAATGCGCGCGATTGAATTTGTGGCAAATGAACCTGGTGATTGGGCGTTTCACTGTCACAAGAGTCATCACACCATGAACGCTATGGGACACGACATCCCTACTTTACTTGGCGTGAAACAAGGTGACTTGATGAAAAAAATCGGTAATTTAGTGCCAGATTATATGCCAATGGGTAAAACTGGCATGTCGGAAATGACAGAGATGGCAGAAATGATGGATATGCCATTACCTGAAAACACGCTCCCCATGATGACTGGTAAGGCGCAATTCGGTGCTGTTGAAATGGGCGGTATGTTCACTACAGTTAAAGTAAGAGAAGGCCTTGCTCGCAATGATTTTAAAGACCCTGGTTATTACAAGCACCCTAAAGGTACGGTGGCAAGCGAAGTTGTAAACGACCTGCCTCCTGTTGAACGGTCAGATATGAAGACACCTGATGCTGGAATTGAGTTAAATGTTCGCAAACCATCAGGTCATGCAGGTCATTAACCGGCCTAAGCTTGCTAACGTACAGACTATAATTTTCTCTTGAGATAATTTAAAACTTGGTCAAATTTAATAACATTTGTTATCAATTAAGATCAAGTTTTAAACCTTTTATACATTGGAGAGAAAAATGATATTCAAATCAGTTAAATTAGTTAAAGCTTTAAGTATTGTTCCGATTACGGCATTAATCATGTCATCAAGTTTCATGACATTAGCAAATGCTGAAACATCAACCATTGCAACATCTCATGAGCACATGGAAAAAGGTGGTGGCTCGCATGAAATGATGGACTCAATGAAAACGGGTATGGAAACAATGCAAAACATGGAAATGTCTGGCGACGTTGACAAAGATTTTGCGATGATGATGAAGATGCATCATCAGCAAGCGTTAGATATGGCAAAAATGGAAATAGCCCATGGTAAATCCCCTGAAATGAAGGCAATGGCAAAAAAAATTATGAGTGCTCAGAAAAAGGAAATCGCTCAATTTGACAAATGGTTAGCTAAACAAAAATAAATCAAGAATCTCCTTAATCAATTTTATTGTTTTTGATATTCAACAGAATGAGGACTTACCATGCAATTTACGCAAATTAAAGTAACAGGTATGACATGTGGCGGTTGTAGTAGCAATGTTACAAAAGCTTTAAATACCGTAAATGGAGTTGTGAATGTCAATGTTTCATTATCCGATGCTAATGCGACAGTAGAGTATGATGAAAAGATGACCTCGCCTGAGCAGTTGAAACTAGCGATAAAAGAGGCTGGTTATGGTATAGATGGTTCTGACACTTCACAACAGTCTTCAGGTAAAGGATGTTGTGGGTAAACAAATAAGAAATCATTAGGAGTTAACTAAATGGATGCTGCAGACGCTAAAATATCTTTCAAAGATCCAGTTTGCGGCATGACGGTTACGGAAAAGTCACCTCATGTCTTCAAATATAAAGATAAGCCCGTCTATTTTTGCAGCGCTGGTTGCAGGACTAAGTTTGTTGCCGAACCATCAAAGTATTTAGTGGACGCTTCTCAAGCGCTTCCCGCCACCAAAGTCGCAAATCCCAACCCTTCTGAAATTCTAGCGACAGGTACTATTTACACCTGCCCAATGCACCCCGAAGTCCGCCAAGAACATGCGGGTGCTTGTCCTAAATGCGGCATGGCACTAGAGCCTGAAATGCCTAATTTGGATGAAGGTGAGAGTCCTGAATTGGTGGATTTTAAACGGCGCTTTATTTGGACACTGCCATTAACCCTTACAGTTACCTTGTTGGCAATGCTCGGTCACCGTTTGCAATGGTTTCAGATGGGCACGCAAAGCTGGATAGAGCTTATATTATCTTTACCCATAGTATTATGGGCAGGTTGGCCATTCTTCGTACGTGGTTTTCAATCAATCGTGAATCGCAGTCCGAACATGTGGACTTTGATCGGCTTAGGGACTGCAGCCGCATTTATTTATAGTGTTGTTGCCACGGTTTTCCCCGATGTATTCCCTGCATCTTTTATTGCAATGGGTCGCGTAGCCGTCTATTTTGAAGCGGCTGCAGTAATTATTTCCTTAACTCTTCTCGGCCAAATTCTTGAACTTAAGGCACGCTCACAAACGTCTGCTGCCATTAAATCATTACTTGGTTTATCGCCTAAAACAGCCCGTAGGATAAATGCGGACGGAGTTGAAGAAGACGTTGCACTTACACATGTTCATGTCGGTGACCTGCTACGTATTCGTCCTGGTGAAAAAGTCCCTGTTGATGGCATTGTTATAGAAGGTCAAAGCGCAGTGGATGAATCCATGCTCACTGGCGAACCTATGCCTGTTACGAAAGGGGTTGGGGATAATCTTATTGGCGCAACTATGAATACCAACGGCGCATTAATCATGCGTTCTCAAAAAGTGGGATCACAAACGGTATTGGCCAGTATTGTTCAAATGGTCATGCAAGCGCAACGCTCAAAAGCACCTATGCAGCGCATGGCTGACCAAGTGGCTGGCTACTTCGTAGTTACTGTCGTTGCCATTGCATTGATGACATTTGTGGTTTGGGGGTTGTTTGGTCCAGAGCCTAGTTGGGTGTTTGGTCTAATCAACGCAGTGGCGGTACTCATCATTGCTTGCCCTTGTGCACTTGGTATGGCAACGCCGATGTCTATCATGGTCGCCACTGGTAAAGCAGCATCGCAAGGAGTGTTGTTTCGCGATGCTGCAGCAATCGAAAACTTCCGCAAAGTCGATGTTTTGATCGTCGATAAGACGGGGACATTGACCGAAGGTAAACCACGCTTCAATCAAGCCTTAGCAGCATCAGGTTTTAGTGAAGACGAAGTGTTACGCCTGGCAGCCAGTCTTGACCAAGGCAGTGAACACCCATTAGCCGATGCCATCGTAAAAGCGGCGCGTGAAAAAGGTTTGATACTAGATAAAGTGGATAATTTTGAGTCCAGTACGGGAATTGGAGTGCGTGGCAGTGTCAATGGGAAACAATTAGCGCTTGGAAATACTGCGTTAATGGATCAGATCAACGTACAAATCGGGTTACTGAAAGTACAGGCGGACGAATTGCGCGCCACAGGCGCTAGCGTGGTATATCTATCAGTGGAAGGACTTGTTGCAGGCTTGTTATCAATATCAGATCCCGTTAAAGAAAGCACAATAGAAGCATTATCAACTTTGAAAACATTAGGCATGCGCGTCATCATGGCAACGGGAGATGGACTTCTAACAGCCAAATCAGTTGCTGATCAGTTGGGCATAGAAGAATTTTATGGCGAGGTAAAACCTGCCGATAAACTTGCCTTGGTAGATAAATTACAACATGAAGGGCATGTAGTAGCCATGGCTGGAGATGGAATCAATGACGCACCTGCATTAGCGAAAGCGGACGTGGGGGTTGCTATGGGAACAGGTACGGATGTGGCGATGAACAGTGCTCAAGTTACACTTGTTAAAGGCGACTTACGTGGTATTGCTCAAGCGCGTGCCATTTCTGAACAAACAATTGCCAATATGAAACAGAATTTAGGCTTTGCATTTATTTATAATGCTTTAGGCGTTCCTTTAGCGGCAGGCGTTCTTTATCCGTTTACTGGATGGTTACTCTCACCAATGATTGCGGCATTGGCAATGAGTTTAAGTTCAGTTTCTGTAATTACGAATGCGTTACGATTGAAAAGGTCTCAAGGTTAAGTTGGGTTTAGCGTCCACATTGAGCCAGAACTTGACCTTAAGAATAGCTACATACGCCACCAAGTAGTCATTCGCTAAATAATATATCACTTGACTATATTTCTATATTTATGGAAATATAGAGTTTATGGATATTAAATCAGCAATATTACAACTTTCATCAATTGCTCAAGAAGCGCGTCTGAAAATATTCAGGCTACTTGTGCAGGCTGGGCAAGAAGGTCTTCCTGCTGGAAATATTGGCGAAACACTTCAAATTCCAGCCAGCACGCTTTCTTTTCATCTTAAAGAATTAAGCCATGCGGGATTAATCAATTCACGTCAAGTAAGTCGCTTTATTTATTATTCAGCAAACTATGATGCAATGAATGGCTTATTAGCTTACCTGACTGAGAATTGCTGTGCAGGGGCAAAAGATTGCGCTCCTTCTCCTACATGCAAACCAAAATAGAGAATTATGGGTATGGATAAAGTAGCAGTATCAAGCGAATTAAATATTACTAAACAAACAATGGGTACTTTTGAACGCAATCTTACTTGGTGGGTGCTTGGCTGCATCATTATCGGTATCACATTAGGTAAATTATTCCCCAGTTTCTTTCATTCAGTAGGAAATCTAAAAGTCGCTGAAGTGAATTTGCCTGTTGCTGTATTGATATGGCTGATGATTATCCCGATGCTACTTAAAATTGACTTCAGCGCAATGAAAGATGTGTTAACGCACAGTAAAGGGATAGGAGTAACACTGTTTATTAACTGGGTGGTAAAGCCATTCTCAATGGCATTACTGGCTTGGATATTTATACGTCATCTATTTGCTGGCTTATTACCTGTAGAACAGATTGACAGCTACATCGCAGGATTGATTCTACTAGCCGCTGCACCATGTACGGCAATGGTATTTGTGTGGAGTGGTCTATGTGGTGGTGAGCCGAAGTTTACACTTTCGCAAGTGGCCATAAATGATGCCATTATGTTATTTGCATTTGCTCCACTCGTTGCGTTGTTACTTGGACTATCAAGCATTACCGTGCCGTGGAATACGCTATTTTTATCCGTGCTTTTGTTCATTGTTGTGCCAGTAGTGATTAGCCAAATATTGCGTAAGTTACTACTATTCAAAGGCCAACATACTTTTGAGAGTTTTGTTAAACGTCTACATCCCATTTCATTGTTAGCATTACTCGTTACTTTAGTACTTTTGTTTGCATTTCAAGGCGAGCAAATATTAGCGCAACCAATCATTATTGGACTTTTAGCTATTCCCATCACGATTCAGGTGTACTTCAATTCCATGTTGGCTTACTGGTTGAATAAGAAACTTAAAGTGGCGCATTGCGTAGCAGGTCCATCTGCTTTAATTGGTGCTTCAAATTTCTTTGAACTGGCGGTAGCTACAGCGATTGCATTATTTGGTTTTAATTCAGGTGCTGCTCTTGCCACGGTTGTCGGGGTGTTAATTGAAGTGCCTGTGATGTTGTCGGTGGTAGCTATTGTCAATCGCAGTAAACATTGGTATGAAACTAATTAATTTTTAAGAGTAAAGAATGAACATATTATTTTTATGCACGGGCAATTCTTGCCGTTCTATTTTAGCTGAAGCGACGTTTAATGCATTAGCGCCAAGTGATATGAAAGCCATAAGTGCAGGTAGTCAGCCTGCTGGATTTGTCCATCCTAAATCCATTGCTTTGTTATCATCCAAAGGTATTGCTACCGATGGCTATACAAGTAAATCTTGGGACAATTTACCCGTAACGCCCGATGTTGTGATTACCGTTTGTGGCAATGCCGCAGGTGAAACTTGTCCAGCTTATTTAGGCAAAGTGATTAGAGCGCATTGGGGTGTTGATGACCCTGCAAAAGCAACAGGAACTGATGCAGAAATTGATGCTGCATTTGAATTGGCCTATTCAATACTTCGTAAACGTATAGAAGCATTTTTAAAGTTGCCTGCATCATCATTTGAAATTAACAATAAAGCTGAACTGCAAAGCCAGCTCAATACAATTGGTGAGATTAAATAAATGAAATCATTGGATGATTTGCCGAATGTTGATAGTGAATTATTCAGCCGAAGGAACATATCGGCATTAACTAATCACGTGCCATCAAATCATGCGCCTCGTTTTTTATTGTTATATGGCTCTTTAAGAGAACGGTCTTACAGTAAATTACTGATACTTGAGGCGGCTAGATTGCTCGAAGCATTAGGCGGTGAGGTTAAAATATTTAATCCACATGGTTTGCCGTTGCCTGATGATGCGCCTGAAACCCATCCAAAGGTGCAAGAATTACGCGAACTTACAGTATGGTCTGAAGGCATGGTCTGGTGCTCGCCTGAAAGACATGGCGCAATGACAGGAATTATGAAAGCCCAAATTGACTGGATTCCATTAGCAATGGGCGCTGTTCGACCTACGCAGGGTAAAACACTTGCAGTCATGGAAGTGTCAGGCGGGTCTCAATCATTTAATGCAGTAAACCAAATGCGGATATTAGGGCGTTGGATGCGCATGATAACAATACCTAACCAATCGTCTGTCGCTAAAGCTTTCCAAGAGTTTAATGAGGATGGCAGAATGAAACCATCTGCATACTATGACAGAGTGGTTGATGTCATGGAGGAATTGGTTAAATTCACGTTATTAATACGGGATGTGTCTGGCTTACTGGTAGACCGATACAGTGAGCGCAAAGAATCAGCTGAATCGATTAGTAATCGAGTTAAACAACAATTAATTTAAGCTTTACATTCAAAGTCGAAATGAAAACTAAAGGTAAGGCACTGTCACTTTGACTCGAAGCAAATAACAACTTTGTGATTAATTTTAGAAATCTTCTGATATCGGTTAAAATCAAATTAACCCTTGGGGAGTAGCCTGCTTTTTATCTGAAGTGTCTGTGTCAACATAATCGACCTTTGTCGTGGTGCAGATAGCCGTTTTCGGTTGGCGAGACTAATGGATGTCAACGCGATATGAAGTCGGGCGTGATGACATTCACTATTCTTGGCCCGACTAGAAACTATCCATGAATATTATTTCCACCGCGCTTCTTGCGCTTGCCATGTCCACCGATGCATTTGCTGCTGCTATCGGTAAAGGTGCAGCGTTAAAAAGACCTAAACTTTCAGAAGCACTTCGCACAGGACTTATCTTCGGAGTCATTGAGACTATAACGCCATTGATAGGCTGGTTAATTGGTAAAGGCGCATCAACTTATGTGGTTGCCTGGGATCATTGGATTGCTTTTACATTACTGGTAATTCTCGGCATTCACATGATTTATGCAGGATTCAAAGAAAGTGAATCTGCTGAGGAAAAGCCGAATCATCACACATTCATTGTCTTAGCGATTACCGCTTTTGCCACCAGTATTGATGCTATGGCCGTTGGCGTTGGACTTGCTTTTATTGATGTGAATATTTTTGTCACCGCAGCCGCTATAGGATTTGCCACTTTTACCATGGTGACTCTAGGAGTCATGCTAGGACGTGTGATGGGGATGGTAGTCGGCAAGCGTGCAGAAATCTTAGGCGGCATCATCTTGGTTGGAATCGGTTGTTATATTCTATATGAGCATTTAAATG
Organism: Methylotenera sp.; assembly: GCA_021732405.1. Taxonomy (GTDB): domain Bacteria; phylum Pseudomonadota; class Gammaproteobacteria; order Burkholderiales; family Methylophilaceae; genus Methylotenera_A. The sequence continues at coordinate 60,091 of JAKFVB010000002.1, read as the reverse complement.
GCTTAGCTTGATTGAGTGTATGCAGTTCCCTTCAAATTGTCGAGGTTTAAAAACCCGACTGATTGACAGGAAGCTTCAGGCTACTCGGCTTTTAATCTGGGGCTTTATACTTGATCTCAACAGTGCAAAACTTCAAAAGCCGTAAGGCGTTGTACGTAACTGACAAAGCCAACAAATCTTGCTTCCATTAGAATTGGGGCTGGCTGTAGAATAAATTATTTTAGAATTATTTGTGGACCACGATACATCGTGATAGAGTAATATTGTGAAAAATTTATTCAAAGCTATACTTTTTATTTTTATGTTGCAATCAATATGGGCTGTTGCTGCTCAATACTGCCAGCAGGAAACAACTTTAAAGGTTAGGCAGGTCGGGCAACAATCACCAAAACATGATGTACAAGAAGCGGATAGTAAAAATGTAAGCAGTGAGTATTTGGCCGATAGTTCAAAGACTAATGTTGGTAACGATTGCCCTTACTGTCACCTTGGCAGCATAAAATATATGACTAATAACTTGACAGCTTTTGAGGCATATATCGAGCCTGCTGTAAGGATTGATATTTATTATAGTTATCCAGAAATAATCCCGTTGAAACCTGAACGACCCAATTGGAATCTCGCCGTTTAATTCAGCGAGATTTTGTCTTAATATCTAATTTCTTTTAGCAAATAGCGTTTTCTCGCTGAATTCTTACCTTTTTTAGGAGAATTCTATGCATTTTTGCTATTTGTTTTTATCACTTATTTTATTATCACCTTCGTTGTATGCGGCCAATAACGCTGACCAACAAGAGGCTGCCCGGCAGAGCTCAGGAGAACTTACACTTTCAGATTCGCTTGATCTAGCATTAAAAGCAAATCCTGATATTGCAGTTGCAATCCGTGAGCGAGAAGCCCTGATAGGTACAAAAGTTCAGGCAGCAACCCGTTTGAACCCATTTGTCTCTACATCTATTCAAGACACCCGCAGTGATACACGTCAAATTTACCTTCAATTAAATCAAGAGATTGAGTTAGGAAATAAACGCACAGCTAGAATGGGTGTAGCGGATGCTTTGTACAATAAAGCAGATGCAGAACTGCAAACCAAACAAGCTGAAATTCATGCCAGTGTGGTGTTAGCTTTTTATGAAGTATTAATAGCACAGGAACGAACAATCCTGGCCGAATCTTCAAATCAAGTCGCCCAATCGGCCCTAGACGTCGCCTCAAAACGTGTTAAAGCAGGGAAAAGTTCACCCGTAGAACAAACAAAATCAGCTATTGCTGCGTCATCAGTAAAATTAGAATTAATTCAAGCAACGACGCAATTAAATAATAGCCGCAAACGTTTGAGTGCCTTATGGGGTGATAGCGAACCGAGCTTTAAACACGCTGCTGGTGAAGTTACTAGTATTCCTGAAGTCAGTCCGCTTATTGAGTTGCAAGGGTTAATTGACGGTTCACCATCTGTTAAATTAGCTAAAATCGAAATCAGTGCACGCGATGCAATGACTAAAGTTGAGCGCAGCAGAGCGGTACCTAACATCACTGTTAGTGCTGGCGTGGTAAATAACCAAGAAGTCGGACTCAATCAGGCACTACTGGGCTTATCCATTCCAATTCCAGTCTTTGATCGCAATCAGGGTAATGTTCAAGAGGCTGTCAGCCGCAAGTTAAAAGCAGAGGATGAACTGGTTGCGATTAAAAACAGAATTCAAACGAACTTGGCTACACAATATGAAAGGCTATCCTCAGCCAGACAAGCAACCCTCTCACTTCAAAATGACATTCTTCCCAATGCTCAAAGCGCTTTTGATGCAGCCAATAGAGGCTTTAGTTTAGGCAAGTTTAATTTTTTAGATGTATTAGATGCTCAGCGCACGTTATATCAAACCAAATCGCAATATATCAATGCACTTTTAGAAGCTCATCAATCTATTGCTGAGATTGAACGCACACTCGGTGCGGTGATAGAGCATCAAGTTACTAAGCCTTAAGGATAAATAATCATGAGTTCAAATTCTAATAAAACCAGCAAAAAAACTGGGCAAATGCTTGCCATTTTTTTGGTCATCATCATAAGCATTGTATTAGGCGGGTTGATATTAAAAGCCGAAAAGCCCAAAGCGATGACTGAAGAACATGAAGTGCATTCTGAAGGTGAAGCACACTCAGAAAATAAGGAGGGAATGCCTGAAAAATCGCCAGGTTCAGATAAAAAAGCCTTAGAAGATCATGAAAAACAGCATGCAGTGCAGCCGCAGGAGGCTTTAAAAGGGCCACATGGCGGTAAATTGTTTGTGAAAGATAACTATGGTGTAGAAATCGCTATTTTTGAAGATGATACAACTCCAGAGTTCAGAATTTATACATATTTGGATGATAAGCCTTTGGAACCGGCTTCATCTAAAGTGAGTGTCAACATAGAACGTTTAGGAAGAAAGCCCGAAACTTTTAATTTTTCTAAAGAAAAAGATTATCTGAAAAGTGCGGAACCCGTAGAAGAGCCACATTCTTTTGATGTGCATCTTAATTCACAATATAACGGCAAAAGTTATAGCTTCTCTTACAGTCAAGTTGAGGGAAGGATATCAATGTCGGATAAACAGCTGACGTTGAATTCTGTTGAAGTACTGACAGCAGGCCCTGCGAAAATTAAAAGCATTTTGAAACTTCAAGGTGAAATCAAGCTGAATGCTGATAAAAGTGTGCAAATTGTTTCCAGAGTAGGAGGCATTATTGAAAAGGTTAATGCAAATGCAGGCGATAAAGTTCGTAAGGGGCAAGTGCTTGCGACAGTTTCTAGTCAACTGATTGCAGAAATCCGTAATGATTTATTGGCTGCACAGAAAAGAGTTGGGCTAGCACGCACAACCTATTCCCGTGAGAAGCAGCTTTGGGAAGAAAAAATCTCTGCTCAACAAGATTACCTTCAGGCGCAACATGATTTGCAAGAAGCAGAGATTAACCTTAGTAGAGTACAGCAAAAATTAGGCGCGCTAGGTGCTAGTCCCAGCGGAGCTGGTCAGACGCGTTATGACATCCGTTCACCAATTGACGGGGTCGTCACTTCAAAAAAGGTCAGTCAAGGACAGGTAGTAAGTGAAATAGACAGCTTATTTGAAGTGTCTGACTTGTCGACAGTCTGGGCCGAATTGATTATTTATGCCAAAGATATCAACACTGTTAAATCGGGTCAACAAGTCACCGTCAAAGCGAGTGCCTTTGATGCGCAAGCTGTTGGCAGCATAGTCTACGTAGGCTCATTGGTTGGGGAGCAATCTAGGACAGCGATGGCGAGAGTGGTGCTAAACAACCCTGATAGAACCTGGATGCCGGGCCTGCCTGTCAATATTGAACTCACTTCAAATGAGGTGAATGTGCCATTGGCGATTTCAGTTGAAGGCATTCAAAATCTGAATGAAGAGACAGTTGTATTTGGCCGCTATGGCACTTATTTTGAAGCTAGACCGGTCAAGCTTGGTCGGCAGGATGAAAAATATGCTGAGGTTTTAGAAGGTTTAAACGCTGGGGAAAAATATGCAGCAGGTAACAGCTTCTTGGTAAAAGCAGACATTGGTAAAGCAGGAGCAAGTCATGATCATTAAATCATTAATTCTTGAATCTGCTCTAAATCTGAAGGAGCTTTCCAATGTTTGAGAAAATTATTCGATTTGCAATTGACCAAAGATGGTTAACCTTAATAATGGTTTTAGCAATAGCTGTATTAGGCATCTTTAGTTACCAAAAACTACCGATTGATGCAGTACCGGATATTACCAATATACAAGTTCAAATCAACACTTCTGCGCCTGGCTATGCCCCTTTAGAGACAGAGCAGCGGATCACGTACCCGATAGAAACAGTGATGGCAGGTTTGCCTAGATTAGAACAAACCAGATCTATTTCTCGCTACGGCCTTTCTCAGGTGACGGTCATTTTTGAGGAAGGTACGGATATTTTCTTTGCTAGACAGTTAGTCAATGAACGGATTCAACAAGCTAAAGACCAGCTGCCACAAGGAATCCTGCCAGAGATGGGGCCTACTTCTACAGGCCTAGGTGAAATCTTCATGTGGACGGTAGAGGCTAAAGAAGGCGCTTTGAAAGCGGATAAAACACCTTACACTCCGATGGATTTAAGGGAAGTGCAAGACTGGATTATAAAACCCCAGTTGCGCAATGTTCCTGGTGTTAATGAGATCAATACGATTGGCGGCTATGTTAAACAGTATCAAGTCGCGCCTTCCGCTGAAAAATTGACTGCAAGAGGGTTATCAATTGATGATCTGGTGACAGCACTAGAGAATAACAATGCCAACATGGGGGCGGGGTTTATTGAAAAATCTGGTGAACAATATTTGATTCGCGTGCCAGGTCAAGTCAAAGACATGGTCGACATTAGCAATATTGTAATTAGTGCAAAAAATGAAGTACCCATTCGTGTTTCAGACGTGGCAGAAGTGATGATTGGCAAGGAGGCCCGAAACGGAGCCGCCACCGAAAATAGCCAAGAAGTAGTATTAGGCACCGTCTTTATGCTGATGGGTGAAAATAGCCGTACCGTATCCGCTGCAGTAGAAAGGAAGCTGGCAGAGATCAATAAATCCTTACCTGCTGGAATAGTTGCAAATACTGTTTACGACCGAACGATATTAATTGATAAAGCCATTAATACCGTTAAGAAAAACCTACTAGAGGGCGCGCTTTTAGTCATTGCCATCCTGTTTATTTTCTTGGGTAATTTTCGCGCGGCCATTATCACCATGTTGGTCATTCCGTTGTCCATGCTTTTTACCTTTACGGGAATGGCCACAGCAAAAGTCAGTGCAAACCTGATGAGTTTAGGCGCACTAGATTTCGGCATTATCATTGATGGTGCCGTTGTGATTGTAGAAAACTGTATGCGAAGACTTGCGCATGCGCAATCCGTAATAGGCCGGCCCTTGACACGTTCAGAGCGTTTTTCAGAAGTGTTTGAAGCGGCTAAAGAAGCGAGAAAGCCGCTCATTTACGGTCAACTTATCATCATGGTCGTCTACCTGCCAATTTTTGCCTTAACAGGAGTGGAAGGCAAAATGTTTCACCCAATGGCTCTAACTGTAGTGATAGCACTAGTCGGCGCCATGTTATTTTCTGTCACGTTTATTCCAGCTGCCGTTGCGGTTTTTATCAATGGGAAAATAGATGAAAAAGAGCAGTTGCTGATCCGTTTAGCCAAAAGGGGTTATGAGCCAATTTACAAAAAAGTAATGGACAACAAGGCCCTGATACTAACGATTGCAATTGCCACAGTAGTGCTTAGTGGTTTATTAACCACACGAATGGGCAGTGAATTCGTGCCTAGCTTGAATGAAGGTGATATCACCTTGCATGCGTTACGAATACCAGGCACCAGCCTTTCTCAGGCGGTAGAAATGCAAAAAGAGCTTGAGCATACAATCAAATCGTTCCCTCAGGTTCAAACAGTTTTTGCCAAAATCGGAACAGCGGAAATTGCCTCTGACCCTATGCCACCCAATGTGGCCGATAACTTCATCATGCTTAAACCAAAATCAGAATGGCCTAATCCTAATTTAAGTAAAAATGAACTAACAGCGCAAATTCAAAAGGCAGTTAACAAGGTTCCAGGTAATAACTATGAATTCACCCAGCCCATTCAAATGCGGTTTAATGAATTAATTTCAGGCGTGCGTAGTGATGTAGCAGTAAAAATCTTTGGTGATGATATGGAAATAATGAATAAATCAGCCAAAGAAATTTCTGAAGTGTTGTCCAACATTCAGGGCGGAGAAGACATCAAGGTTGAGCAAACTACTGGTTTACCAATACTTACAGTCAATATTGACCGGCAAAAGATAGCTAGACTTGGGGTCAATGTGTCGCAGGTTCAAGATGCTGTGGCTACTGCAATGAATGGCAAAGAAACGGGAAAGGTTTTTCAAGGCGACCGGAGGTTTGACATTGTAGTAAGGCTGCCAGAAGAATTGAGGACCGACATGGAGAGCTTTAAACGGTTACCGATCAAAATAGCCAATGATAGTGGCACCCCTGTTTATTTACAGCTCGGTGAGGTAGCGTCAATTGACATTGCGCCTGGGCCAAATCAATTCAGCCGTGAAAATGGTAAACGAAACGTAGTGGTAACGGCAAACGTGCGTGATCGTGATATTGGCTCCTATGTTGCAGAAGCGCAGCAACGTATTCAAGAGCAAGTAAAAATTCCTGCTGGTTATTGGATTAACTGGGGCGGTACTTTTGAGCAACTTCAATCGGCTAGCCAACGCTTACAGATTGTAGTACCCATATCCCTGCTTCTTGTATTCATATTGCTCTATATGATGTTCAATAATCTGAAAGATGGGTTAATAGTTTTTACAGGGATTCCATTTGCCTTAACGGGCGGTGTACTTGCTTTATATTTACGAGGCATCCCGCTTTCGATATCTGCTGGTGTTGGATTTATCGCTCTATCTGGTGTTGCAGTTTTAAATGGATTGGTGATGATTACCTTCATCAAAGGCCTTATCGCTGAAGGCAAACCACTGGATATAGCAATTCAAGAAGGCAGTATGAATCGATTGCGACCAATATTAATTACCGCATTAGTGGCATCTCTAGGCTTTTTACCCATGGCTATTGCAACTGGCACTGGGGCTGAAGTTCAGCGGCCGCTGGCTACTGTAGTGATTGGCGGTATTTTGTCATCTACTATTCTGACATTGCTGGTTCTGCCCATGCTATTCAGACTAGTTAATCAGCCCAAAACTAAGCCCAATTCAAAAAATATGGCAGGAGAAATCTTATGAGTGAAAATAACAGTTTGAATTCCCCCGTACTAAGTAAACCTGAGGCATCAACAAAAGATTTTCTCAGTACGTTAGTCCTGCATATCGAAAAAATGGATTGTCCGACTGAGGAATCTTTAATACGCAAAAAACTTGAAAATATGAAAGGCGTTGAAAGTTTAGATTTCAACTTAATACAACGAAAACTGACGGTAAAACACCATTTACAGGACCCTGAACCAATTATTGCTGCTGTTGCAGCACTTGATATGGAGCCTGTCGTGGAAAACGCTCTTAAGTCACCCTCCATTAGTTCGCAAGACATTTTTATAATCGATAATATGGACTGCCCGACCGAAGAAGCATTGATACGTAATAAAATTTCCACAATGGAAGGTGTCACTAATTTAGATTTCAATCTGATGCAACGCAAGCTAACAGTCACCCATTCCATAGGGAAGTCTGATGCCATCCTGCAAGCGCTAATTGATATTGATATGCATGCTATTCCGGTGGTCGCAACAGCCATTCAAGAGCAGTCAGATAGTAAGCCCGGTCCAAATTCACAAAAAAAATGGTGGCTATTAGGTCTTGGCGGTGTTGCAGCCATTCTTGCCGAGGTAATGGTGTGGACTGGAAATTCGGAGAAATCTTGGCCTGTAATAATGTTAGCCGTTTTTGCTATTGCAGTCTGCGGTACAGGTACATATAAAAAGGGTTGGATTGCATTAAAGAACTTTAACCTTAATATAAATGCATTGATGGCAATAGCAGTAACTGGTGCTGTCTTAATTGGCCAATGGCCTGAGGCGGCGATGGTCATGGTGTTATTTACCTTGGCTGAGATGATTGAAGCCTTGTCTCTAGATCGGGCGCGCAACGCTATCCGTGGCTTAATGGAAATGACGCCTGACAAGGCAAATGTTTTACAACCTGACGGGACGTGGAAAGAATTAAAGGCCGAATCAATTACTATCGGAATGATTGCTCGTGTAGCGCCTGGTGAGAGGATTGCATTAGATGGGGAATTGACAAAAGGGCAGTCTGCAGTGAATCAGGCGCCAATTACCGGTGAAAGTATACCGGTTGCTAAATCTATAGGCGATAAGGTGTTTGCGGGCACTATTAATGAAACGGGTTCTTTTGAGTATCGCATCACTGCATTACAGAGCGATTCAACATTATCACGCATCATACGTGCAGTGGAAGATGCTCAAGGCGGCCGTGCACCGACACAACGCTTTGTAGATAGCTTTGCCAAAGTGTATACGCCTATCGTTTTTATTATCGCCTTAGGTATAGCAATTGTGCCCCCTCTTCTGTTTGGGCTGGCATGGATGCCGTGGATTTATAAGGCGCTTGTCTTACTGGTAATTGCTTGTCCGTGTGCGTTGGTACTATCCACACCAGTAACAGTCGTGAGCGGTTTGGCAGCAGCAGCTAGAGCTGGAATTTTGATTAAAGGTGGCGTTTATCTTGAAGAAGGCCGCAAGCTAAAATCTTTGGCATTAGATAAAACGGGGACAATTACAGAAGGTAAGCCAGTTGTCACCGATATAGTGGTTTTGCAAGGTGAACAAAAAGTTGCATTGTCTTTGGCGGCAACATTGTCTGCGCGTTCTGATCATCCTGTTTCAACTGCCGTTAGTAAGCACTGGAATGCGTTGCCAGATAACATTGCGCTAGTTGAAGTTACCGATTTTGAAGCGATTACAGGGCGCGGTGTTAAGGGTCGCATTGATAATCAGTGGTTTTATCTGGGAAATCATCGTCTGGTAGAAGAGTTAGGCATCTGCAATCTTGAAACTGAAGCTGTCTTAAATAAATTAGAGGCTGAAGGTAAAACGGCCATTGTGATTTGTAGTGAAACTGCACCGCTGGCAGTAATTGCCGTTGCAGACACCTTTCGTGAAACCAGTCGTCAAGCAATTATTGAATTGCACGCATTAGGGGTAAGAACCTTAATGTTGACGGGTGATAATAAGCTTACAGCACAAGCAATTGCCAAAAATGTTGGTATAGATGATGCGCGAGGCGGTTTGTTACCTGAAGATAAATTGGCTGTTATTAATGAAGAGTTGATTAAATACGGCACCGTTGGGATGGTAGGGGATGGCATTAATGATGCACCCGCGCTTGCTAAATCAAGTATTGGATTCGCAATGGGTGCAGCTGGAACTGATGTCGCATTAGAAACGGCGGATGTTGCTCTGATGGATGACGATTTAAGGAAAATTCCCCGCTTCATTAGGTTAAGCACAAAAGCTGCTGGCATTTTAAAACAAAATATTTTTATCGCTTTGAGTATAAAAGCGGTGTTTTTATTGCTTGCTTTCATGGGAATAGCAACGCTCTGGATGGCGGTTTTTGCGGATATGGGGGCAAGTTTGATAGTAGTTTTTAATGGGTTGCGTTTGTTACGTAAGAATTCATAGGATTTAAATTAATGATTCCCTTATATTTTTAGCAACAGAAAAAGTAACAATCTAACGCGAAATCATTTTTGAGTGAATAAAACGTGTTGGAATTAAAAACCATTGCATTAAAGCATAGTAACTTTTAATAACGGTAACAATATTGTTATTACTACACTTTTTTATAACGTTATTATTTAGTGCTATGCGCACTGAATGAAAAGCTTCCCTGGCCGATTACGGCGCCGATCTTTTTTTGTGATTAACGAATTAACGAAATTTAGGCGTCCATGACTCAATAAGTTTTTCGTCCTCATCCAGATTGGAGGCCTCTGCCAAAAGTAGGGTTAAACGGTATGAATCAGTTTGTAACAGAACCTCTTCCCATAAATTCCACCGATTTGCATCTTTAGGTAATAACCATTGGTGAGAGTCGGATTCTTCTTGATCTGAGATGCTACCAATTGGGCCAGTATAGTTGCGGGTCAATGTTTTCCGTCCAACAGAATGACCTTTTTCTATTGAAATGCGCGGAAAGCCACCACCATAAACGATATATCGTACCTTAGTTTCATGTGTGAAAACGACGGCACAAGAGTCTCCGTGCATACCAACATATCGGATTGAAGCGGCTTCTTTACTTACGTTACACAGATGCTGAAGATTGAGAATGTTTTGTATTTCTGGGCTACCCCATAATGTAGAGATGGTTTTTAGATGAGTCGGTGGCATTAACAGGTGAGCAGCAAACTCATTGGCCTGCGCTTCAATTCCAAGCCTGCTATTATCCCATTGTCCGCTAGCACGAAGATCCTGTTTGGTGCACCAGAGTCCACCTTCAGGGGCTACATGATATGGATTTAAAAAATGTCCAAGTTCATGGGCTATGGTGAATCTACGACGATCTTCCCGGCTTGTAGACTTCACCAGTATGTAGCCACTTGTTTTTTCTTCGTTCTGGATTAACCCTCCTTCGAAGCCTTCTGTATTTAGGCCTTTGATTTCCTCAATGCCACAAGCGAAAGCAACGTCCTCGATTAGGATCGGTAGAAGTTGGGGGAGTTGAGCTTTTAATTGATGAGTTAGAATCTCTGCCAACTGGACAGGATGTCCAGTATCAGCTAAATCGATGCGTTCAATGATCAGGCTTGTCCGCATCTTTCCTTTCGCGCAGCTTCTGAGTCAGGGTTTTAATGATCTCCAAATCATCCGATCCCAATCCCCTTAACTCACGAAACAAAGGTGCTAATTCTGGGGCTTCACCTTCAATAACCTCAGAGCCTTCCCCAATTAAATCCTTGATTGGGACATTTAGTTCACGCGAAAGGGATGTGAGTAGTGCCAGCGAAGGATTATTGGAGCGATTTGTTTCGAGTTCGTAAATGTGAGCTTTAGATGCACCAACTGCATCTGCAAGTTTTTGCAAAGAAAGTTTCCGCGCCATGCGGAATTTTCTCAGTCGAACTCCAAAACTAATCATATTCATATGTAAAATCTTACATCACTAAAACGATTTCGTATAGATAAATCTTGACAACCAAATTCGTATGGTTATATCATTACATTAATGTTTAGGTTCAGTCTTGAAAGTTGCCTTAACAGCGGTTCACATTAATCCTCCGGAGACCAACATGTCGAATGAAAATGCAGTTAACGCCCCTGGGCAAAACAAGACCACTATGATTATAGTGGACCTAAATGAGTATTACGTTGAAGGCAAGGAGATTAGCTATCTACAGGTAGCCAAGCTTGTTTATCCTGATGATTCGGATAATTCAGAAATCACTTACACGATTACGTATAGCTATAAAGATGGGCAATCGAAAGAATTGAGAGCTGGTGAGACTGCAAAACTTAAGGAAGGTATGGTGTTCAATGTCGGCAAATCCAATCGCTCTTAATCAGGCATTGCAACCTTTTGTAGATGCTGGATTCAAGGTTACTGCGGAAGGGGACTACCTGATTGTTCATGACATACCTTACGTCGCAAATGGGCCAGCCCTCAAAAAAGGAAAACTTATCACAACATTTATAATGAATGGTGATCAGGTCGCCCCTCCCAACACCCACCAAGTCTGGTTTCATGGTGAATTCCCCCGCATGTCCGACGGGAAACCTTTAATGGCAATTGGCGCCCCGGAATCTACAGCGGGAGATTTAGGTCAAGGCGTCTCAGCCAATTATCACTTTTCTAGTAAACCATCAAAACCAGGTTGGTCTCATTATAAGACTCATCTAGAACAGATTCAGCATTACGATGCGCTTATTACTTTTCAAGCTCGGGCATTCGACCCTAGTGCAGGGAGACGTGAAGAAGGAGAGGCGGTTATTAATGAGATACCGACACCTTTTCAATATCCTGATGCATCTTCTTTAAGAGGTGCATATGTTGCCACGACCGAACGGCTTGCCCTAAAAAAGACAGCCGTTATTGGATTGGGTGGAACTGGGTCATATGTGCTGGATCAGGTGGCCAAAACACCTTCTTGGGAAATCCATATTTTTGATGGTGATGTTTTCGAAATGCATAATGCATTCCGTGCTCCAGGAGCAGCAAAACAGTCAGATTTTGGCATGGCGAAAACTGAGTACTTTCACCGAAAGTATTCTGCAATGCACAAAGGGTTGGTCAAACATAATTACTACGTCACCAAAGACAACCTCTGCGATCTTGAAGGCTTTGATTTTGTCTTTATCTGCGTAGATAGTGGTCCGGCTAGAAAGATGATAAGTGAATTCCTGCGTCAGAAGAAAATTCCTTTCATTGACTGTGGCATGGACTTGAAGGTCGACAAAAAGCTTTCTAGAGGTATCTATGGCCAATGTCGTGCTACTTTGTGCACGCCACAGCAAGAAGATCACTTCGATAATTGCGCTCCTTTCATGGAGGAGGGTGGTGATGCTTTGTATAGTGACAACATACAAATTGCCGATATGAATGTAATCAATGCCATGCTAGCAATCACTATGTGGAAGCAATATTGTGGTTTCTATATTGACCAAATGCACTCGCACAACCAAATCTACACAGTGAATCAGCAGGCACTGACTAGATCTGTACACAACGAAAGGTCCAAGCGTGAAGCTGACGACGATAAAGCATGAGTTTATAGATTTGGCCCCTCCTGTCCTTGAGGAGGGGGTTTTATATATTAGCTATAAATACAAGGCAGCCGTTCACAAGTGCAGTTGCGGTTGTGGAGAAAAAGTCATGACTCCGTTATCTCCTGCGCACTGGCAAGTAAGGGTTACCCAAGGAAAAGTAACGTTATATCCTTCAATTGGCAATTGGAACATGGCCTGTAAATCACATTATTGGATAAAAAATAACCAAATTGTCTGGGCTAAAGCCTTGTCACTTGAAGAGACTGCGTGGGTTCAGGAAAAAGATCAACGGGATCAAGCTGAGTATTTGAGCAAAAAAAATCTGGAGCTGATCAATACTTTATCTTGCACAAAGAATTTCTGGAAAACGCTCAAGGGTTGGTTTTTTAGGCAAGCAAGAAAATGAAAATTGGTGATCTTAAAATGGAATCGCCTGAATAAGATTCAACGCCTGTGACGCTACATGCTTTGATAGCGTCGAAAACGCAGCGGCACTTTGTTATTGTTGATATGGGTGTCTTGTCCTATTTGGAGCACCTCGGGCTAACGCATCCTGGCAACAGTACATCTGTCAAGCGATGGCTAGTTACATTTAATTGTCCATGTAATCTGTAAGTTTATTTATTTAAATCCGTAAAACTTAAGTAACGCTTCTTTAATGACTTCTGTGGCAACTGCAACACCCATCTTCCAAGTTCCAGATGCGGCTTTCTTAATATTTTCAACAAACCAGCTACTTACACGAGGACCCATGGGTTCGGCGATATTATCAGGCATCTCTGTTTCCGCTAGATTTGCTAACTCAATAGCATCTTCTGAGGCCATGCCTGATTCAATCAGAAATTTTTCTAGGCTTTTAGTATCATTTGCTAGGACCCCAACTCGAATTGTGGCTCCATCACCATTTACTGCGATTGAAGTATAGTTACCGTAAATAATTTGCTGAGCAATCTGATTGGCAGCAACTGTACTAATTAATGATGGAATTGCAGAAGGTCCTAAAGTTATTTCTGAGACACCTGGAATTGATTTTTCTAGTTCAAGAGTGAGTTCTAGAATGCGACTGCGCACTGAATGGCGAATAGAAGCAAGTGCCGATTTTGAGATGCGGCCAGTAACTGAAAGGCAATTGTAATCAGGATATATATTCCCCTGAAACAGATGAATTAAATTGGCAGCGTTTATTCCTATTTCTTTACCATTTTCTGCTGAGGTTAATAAATCGTCCACTGCGGCTATACTGACACGCATATTAGTTCGCACCCAATCTTCACCGGCATAGCTGCTTACCATAAAGGGAGAAATTGGAGCGTTAGTAATGGTCCTACCAAAGGATCCGGCGAAACTAGCTGTATAAGAAACATCAATATGTCGATAATTTGGTATTTCTGTATCATCTGGGTAGCCCTCGGACTCATGCCTAACCCATTCAGCAAGAGGAACACTTCCAATTCTGGCTGCCAATAGTCTTAGTTTTAGAAGTATAGGTGCGAGATCAGCCCCTTCTTGGAGTAGCGAGGCTTGAATTTCATGGAGTAAGCTCACGATGCGTATTTTAATTCAAATTGAAAATTGTCATTTACAATGCGTTTTTTTACACTATTTTTCATACTCATACTATTGAGTACATACAAAATTGAATCCAGTTACTCTTGCGTACGCTTTTTCTTTTATATTTTCCTCACCGGCGGTAGTTACTTTTAGTTGATTGTTGTACATGTCTTTAAACATAAAGGAACAAGGCGCGAGACCGGTTCCCGCACAACCAAATATCTCAACGTAACCTTTTTCCCAAAATAACGCACCATTACCTGATGAAAGATCGGGGTCTTCACTCGCTTCCGTAGCTGCGTCGTTAAACGATTTTGTTTGAAGTGGCTGCCAACCAGCCTTTATCAATGTCTTTCTTGCTTTGTGATAGTTGAGGTCGGTAATTGATGAAACTTGGGCATGTTTAAGAGGCTTACATATTATTTCTTCCCCAAATGCCAAGCAGGCATTTGTTGTTAAAACAGTAAAGGCTAAAATAAGTATTTTTTTCATAATTACCATTATTGAATTTATTATTGAGTACTTTGAAAAGTACAGTTAGCGAATATTAGTACAAAATGATTAATTTCACTCTTTTTGAGAATAAATTTCAAAATTATTTTGACTAAAAACCTTAATCTAATGCCTCATGAAGCCAAGTATTGCAATTAGAAACGAAGCATTCGAGGTTTTAGCATTTAAAAGTAATTATTCTCATTATTGAATATGATGTAGCATTATTATATAATAACTATATGGCTAGAAAAATCGTAGCAAAATATTTAGATACTGAACTGATGATTGCGTCCAGAAATGGTGACACGGAAGCAGCTAAGGCATTGATCGAAGCGGGCGCTTTGGTAGATGACATTGATCAAGACGGCCGGACAGCCTTCATACATACATCTATCAGTGCCCAATTTGACCCAGCCAAACTTTTACTCAATGCTGGCGCAGATATCAATTTTGCCGACAATTTAGGTAATACAGCTACACATTATTTATGTAATGGCAGATCGACCACCCGTAGCATTCGCTTCTTAGAGCAACTTATGGTTAAACGTAAGGCCAATCTTCAGGCGATTAATAAAGAAGGTATGACGCCTCTGATGATTACAGCCAAGTCGGGTTATTTCGAGTTCTCTGCCAAAGGTAGGCCGCAGCTAGCTAAAATACTGATCGACGGAGGAGTTGATGTCAACTTACGTAATGCAACTGGTTTAACTGCGTTGCAGGTCGCTATTGGAGATGACAATGAAGAAATGGTTGCTTTATTGATAGTATCCGGTGCTGGGCCGCGTAAAAGCAGTGATTACGATTGGGATTTCACACTAAGCGCTGCAAAAAGTGAATCAGTAAAAAGTAAGTACGCTGCTATGTTGCAAAATCAAGCCTTACTTGATAGTGTAGAAAACAACATCCAAACAGCAGCATTAAATTCTACTGAGTTTAATAAAATAGGAAGAAAAAGGCTTTAATCTTTTAAGTGTATATTTTCATATAATTCAACTATTTAGACTTTTAATTCTTGATTAAACCTATTACCCACGCACTTTATTACCATAAAACTTAATATAGTAAGAGTAAAACTATAGTTACATCAAAATTTAAATTTTTTTACCACCGCTGGCTTTGGTAAGTTTGCTATCATTAATAGATCTTTAATTTTATGGTTGAATTCAGCTAAATCATGATGTGCCAAAGGTGGCTTATTGTACTCAACATTTGCAAATTGAATGGTTAACTTAATTTGTTCAATTCTTTTAAGATGAGCCGAATCAGAATCTGCCTGCTTCTTAATTAATGCATCCATATGTTCTGCTGTGCTATCAAAATCTTTTTTATCAACCACCTCATTATCGCCATAACATTTTATTAATGACGCATTTTTCAACAATTCAATAATGGCGGTATTTTCAAGAAATCTAGTAGTGTCTTTTCCACCGCTTATAATAATTGTCGGTTGATTATTTGCGGATAAATTTCGCTGGTTCATCTCAAAAAGTGCCATCGCGTCAAAATTTCCCTCAACGATTTCAACCACTTTTTGATTAGTGCCAAGTATTGTGATCGCATATATTCGCTTACTGCCATGACTGACTGAATGTTTTTTTAATTTATCTGGATTATTCTTGTCTGGCTTTGGATCAATGAGTCGGGTCTCCTGTAACCCTGGGGCGCCGTTAGGTTTTCTGCCAATAAAACACAGACCATCCCTTACATACTGGGCATTTCCAGCTGCGCGCAACATTTCAAAGGTAGAACGATCAATACCACGCGTTTTCAAATAATCCACACCAGCGGTTATATGGGCAGCAGTGGGTTCAGGTAATTCAGCTAAGTCTTTTTTCTGATTTTCTTTGGCTCTTCCGATTGCATATGAGTTATCTTTAATTGAAGCTTGGACGACACTCTTGCCTAAAATATAAACAACTGCTTGTGTTTTTGTGCATCCGTAGAGTCTTTCTACCAGTTGAACAGCGTTCATGGGTCCATCATTATCGACAAAACACAGCCATACTTCTGCCATTTTTAGTCTTATTTTACCCAAAGGGGATTGTTTTACTACAAATTCATCTTTGGTCGACACACTCTCGACGTGATAGTTTAGATCCTCTAAGTATGCTTTCAAGTCAATGCGGCACGCGGCTCTATATCGCTCATTATTTTCTTCACCTTTTTTTTCCTAAAATACTCCCTCGGATGCAAACCCATATGTTTACTACAATTTCGCAGAGTTTCTAGTTTTTGATTCTTGATCCTCGATTTCAGTTACTATTTCTTCTTTATGATGAATTATTCGTGCGGAACCTGAAGGTTTAGGGATAAATTTATTTTTCAATATCTTTGTTTTAACTACAGAAACGTCGCCATCTCCGTATTCTAGGAGGTCATTCCATTTCTGGGCCATGCTGTCAACAGCACTTGTATTGTATTCAACCTTAGATGATTGTTTTACAACATGCTGAGCAAAGACTTTCTCAATCTTTTCCTCCGTCAAATAATCAAACGTGGTGACTTTTTGGCTTTGTTGGTGATATTGCGCAGTAATTGAGTCAAAAATATCTTGATCATTAGGCTGAAACTTAACGTATTCGTCAGCACTCAATTGTGACTGAATTTTTGAGACGACTGCTGATTTGTCTACGTAAAGATGTGTCTCATCTTTGTGTCGAGAGAAAGCAACGTAAGCAAGCCGCCTATCAGTGATGTTTGAATGCATAACGAACGTCTGATCAACGGTAGCACCTTGAGATGAATAGGTAGTAACAGCGTCGCCATGGTGAAGTGCCAACTTGCCGTTTTCACCTTTAAATTTTCGTGAGTCTACGATTAATTCACGACCGTCTTCATGCATTCTGACTCTTAACTGAAAACCGCCACCATAGCCATCAATACTAAGAATTTCAGCCGTTTTCCTATTTTTAATGTCCAATTTATTGTCATTTTTCCTGAACATAATCTTGTCCCCCACAGCGAATGATAATTCTCCAAACTCCGTAGCTATAACGGTATCAAACTTAGAAATTAAGCCATCCTTCCGCTTCATTTCACGAATAGATTGATTAAGTTGTGCCGCCTCGTCATTAGATCCGCAGATTGCGAGCGCAGTTTTGCCAACATTGTTTTTTAAATAGCTGTAAAAATCTGAAGAAACACGATCAATTGTCGATTGACGATCGCTTAGTATGTTAATCATGTTAAGGTCTTTCAATGCAGTCAGCGCTTCTATTGAATTGCCAACAGCGAAATTAGCCACCATCTCACGCGCCCATTGTTGTTTTTGGCGACGGATTTCCGTTATTTTCGCACTGCCTGCTTCTGACAACATTATTTTCATAGCACTGCCTGCAGACACAGGATTTAACTGTTGAGAGTCACCAGTAACGATTAATTTTGAACCGGCTTCTTGAACAAATCTCAATATTTTTTGACCGTAAACACTTCCAACCAACCCATTTTCATCGCATACAACGACATCCATTTTAGTCAGCTTCAATGTACCTTTTTCGAGTTTATCTAAGAATCCTGTTATTGCCACAGAGTCAATATTTGCGCTTGTTTTAAGCACACCTGCGGCATCCCAGGAGAGGGCGATGCCAATAAGGTTATAGCCACTCGCTTCGCAAATTTCTCTAGTTACATCCAATGAATAAGACTTACCCGTCCCCGCGCCCCCCTCGACTATTTTTAGCGAGCCAGGGCTAAGTGCCCACCTCACTGCGTCTGCCTGTTCAAGGCTTATTGTCCCTTTTTTACTGATAGCATCTGCAATAATTCTTTTGTCTATAACATGAGTTCCGTCATTCGACATTTCACGGGAACGTTTTTTAAGATCCGCTTCAATTTGAATATGAGCAAGGGTTGTGTAAATTTTCTGACCCTTTTTATTTACGCCCATTTCAATGATTACCGAGTTTTGTTCTCGCTGCTCATTTAACACCTTTTCACGTGTGGTTATTTGTTGATTGCTTTCATCGTGTCTCTGGCTCAAATCTTTAACGTTAATTAAAACATCTTCCTTTACTACTAATTCTTCTGATTTTCTCGTCAGGAGACGGTTAACCGTTGATTTAATACCGTCTAAATCCTGAACGCCGGCGGACAATTCAGCTACTTTTCTATAAAGTTGCTGCTCTGTAAAAACACTCTCATTTTCAATTAACATGCCAGGAATTGAATTCATTTTTACTTGGAAAGTTTGCTTATCTAATGCCTCTTTTTCTTCTCGCGACGTGCCCAAAATTTGGTCGCTATTAGCCGTTAGGATGTCTTCAACTGTTTGTTGATTAACACCATATTTAATAGCTTCTTCTTTCCATCGGATTTCAAGTTCTGTGGGCGTTTCTTCAAAGGTTTTATTTTTTCTTGTTTCGAGAGTTATTCGATCAGCTGCAGCCAGCGAAATAAAACCAGACGCTTTCATTTGATTATTAATCTCATTTTTCCTTTTCGACCAGAATTTAATCAAATTTTCGTTGATACCGTCTATTACAAACGCGCCTTTTTTCTCATCAATAATGATATTGATACCAGCGAAGTCCTTTTTAAGACCAGTAGCTAAACTCGCCCGAAATACTGCGCCTGCTGCAGTTTGCCATTGCATAAGATTTTTCGATTCAATCGTTCCTGAGGATTCGTCTGATTTTCGAAAGGCAATATTGAAAATTGTATTATGGAAGTGCAGCTGAGGGTCGGCTGCTCTTGATGTAGAGTGTTGCCATTGGGCTGAGATTAAATCGACTTTTTCTAAAGTTGCTCCCCCTTTACCCCGACGAGTGTAGCCCGCGTGTTCTGAAAGAAATTTCATCGAATCTTGATTGGCTTTGGTGGCAATTTTAAGTAATCTCTCGTTTAAGTCACTATTCCCAAAAGAAGTGGCAATCGCTCTTAAGGCAGAAAATGACTTAGGTGCACTGTTTGTGCAGTCATAACCGCTTACGTGCTTTTCATCAACTGTTTCAGTCAGTGGTTGCTCGTTTAGAGGATTTCTGCCAGCTAAGAGTAGCTGGAATGTATGAACACTAACTTCATCGTAGTGGTTAATTCCAAACTGATTAAGAGCTCCGCTAAAATCGTTAAATACGCCGCAAGGCTCTGAACCAACTGCTTGCACGTAGTAGTCATCAATGCCTCTTAATGTAGAGTTTTGACCAGCACTGCTGATGTAATAGTTACCAGCTGCGACACCATTTCCCATTTTTTTATAGGTCATTGTCATTTTATTTAGCCATCTTTTGTTTTTTTTCGTATTTAAAATCTACTATCTATGCAAACTAATTTGTGGAATTTGGTGGTTTTTATTTGGAAATTTTCATGTTAATCGCAGCACTTAATTCTTCTTTATTAATAGGAATTTGAAGCTTTTCAAGCATTTTTCCAATTAAAAACTCTGATAGAAATTGGTTTTTTTTAATTTCGTTTAATTCTTCTTTTTCTTTTGATTCACGGGTTTTAGTGGATTCTTTAGAATAATTAATCAATTTTGTATAACTACTTCCCATTTCTATAAATTGATTATTTAGTGATTCAATATTAGCCAGCACTTCATTTTTGTGCTCATCAAAATCGCTTTTTAAAGAAACTTTTTCGATCAAATTATTCACCAAGTTTAAAATTTCTTGATTGGTTTTATTATTGCGAGCTGTTTCATTAATTTGATGAATCCCATCTTTTATTAACCCTTGAATTTTCTCAGACAACTCAACGCCTTTAATTTTTTCAGTAATGGCATTCCTGATAAATTTAGTAATTGTTAGTTCGGCTTCATTTGCTAAACGCGTTAAATTTTCTCGATCTTGATCACTTAACTTAATCCCGACATTTCTAGTTAGAGCTTCCTCTGACCCTTTTTTAGCCTTTTTCATACCAAATACACCTTTAGATACTATGCTTTAATATCAATCATATTAACATTATCAAATGATTACGTCAATATGAAATTACATATAGCATTGTTAAACGTTAAAACCTTATATTTAATGTGGCCTTAAGGCTGTGAAACACCCTTAGCGTTCACCGAAGGTGCGTGGGGTGTGGTTAAAGAAACTTAGTTGGGCTTAAAAGTAAAAATCTACATTCAAATTGTGCTAACAAAAGTCTAAGAAGTGACTATCGGCCGCTCGTTGAAGATTACAACATCAAGTCGAGTCGAAGCACAGATAGATAATTAGAATGTTTCTACCAAGATCTAAATGCTGACTCAGTTATGCTGAAGATGTGCTTTTAAAGGATGAAAGGGTAGTTATTGTCGGTCTGCAGTATGCTTGCCTTCCTTCAAAGGCCCATACCTATTGATTAAACCATGATAGGTGAATATCTACAGGACAGGATATTGGCCCGCCAAATGTATCTGCCTGAGCATTTTTTTGTTCATAAAGTTTATATGTTCTGCTTGTTTTTAACTATTTAACGCCAAAAGTGAACGTTTACAGGATGAAAAAACTCCAGATTGAACGTCTACAGGACGCTATTCTCCCAACAAAGGCACATGACGATTGATTGGACTTTGTTAGGTGCATGATTACAGGACGCAATTTTGATATCAATAAAACGTGTACCTAATACGGCTTTATTATCGTAAAGTGAAAAATTAGGCATGAAATTCGATTGTTCTTATTCCAAAAATCTACTTAATAAAGGATTATGGTTCACTTAAGTGTATATCTACAGGATGGTTATCCATGTGCACATGCGTATGTCTTCAGAATTCTTTCCATAAAATCCAAACTAGAGTGCATGTCTACATAATGGGTTATTTTCCAGTTACTAACGCTTAAGCTTACTGTGAGACGTCTACAGACGTTTTTCTAGGGTTAAGATTTATAAGTCATAGGTCAGCCCACTATAACGTGCCCTAGACGCATGTGTGAATTTTCAGCCGCATAAATAGCGAGTGTATTGATGTACCAAAACTAAAAATTGGTAATTTAAAAAGTAAATTTTACTAAGTAATTGAAAAATGTGAATTTATCCTTAGTAATTAGAATTAACTTGATTTTAGGATAATTCAAGAAATTTCTATGTTAGTAAATAATATTCGAAATAATATCTAAATTCATATGTTAACTTTTTGATTACATCTGTTAACTTTAAGATAACAGAATTGAACCTGGTGCCCCATTCGTAAACTCCTTATCCACTCAAGTTAAAAAGTCAGTTTTAAACTTTTCCTTGTTAAGGAAGATGAAAGTGCAAATTAGTGAGTTGGCCAGATTGGCTAATGACATTGCACTAATAAAGATGGGTAGCTTAAAATTAGGTACTAAGTACGGTAATGAAATTTAAAATAAAATTTATATTAGCCTAACTTAAAAAATCATGAGCACATGTTGTCATGATTTCATAAAATCTTAGATTAATGTTGTCGTGTATTCATGATGTCAAAATTTAATCTTGTCATGTACTCATGATGTCAATATTTAGAGCTGTCATTTACTAAAACTTAAAAGTTTAGTGCACCAACATTTCATGATGTCAATTCAATAAGATCTACACACTCATTCAAACGATTTCATAAAGTTTTGATTGAATGATGTCATGATTTTTTGTTTTCTTGATTTCAAAATATTTTGTTTTAACAAAATCAAAATTTAAAGTTTACTAGACAACGTATATCAAAATAAATTGACATCATGATTTAATTAGTCTAATGTAATTACATATAGCATTTTATATAAATTACAAGGCACTGGCATATGTTTAAAAATTCTTTAAAACCCGGTATTGGCGTAAAGCCTTCTATAGCGCCTTTCGCAGCTCAACAAGCTGCGATTGTAGATTCTGTTAAGAAAAAAATTAAAACTTCTGATAATGATCCATCTAAGGTCCAAAAAACTATAAAGCCCTTTAAGAAAAAAGCCATCAAAGAACTTTTAGGCGAAAAAACGATGTTAACGATGCGTCTAGATAAAGCCGTCTACGCTGAACTAGTTAAGATTTCTTCAGAAACTACTCTTGAAGAAGAAAAGGTAGTTAGCATTCAGTCAATAATTTCTCGTTTTATCAGCGATGGAATAAAAAAACATAAAAGGAGTGCAGCATGAGTCCAACTTTAAATAAACATGTCGTAAGTATCGGAGGGTCTAAAGGCGGATCTGCAAAAACATTAACATCGCACATGCTTTGCCAGGGTTTAGGTCTTCGCAAGTATTCATCTATCCTTGCAACGAGTGACGCAAGACGAAACGTTAGAAACGATGAAAACCGTATTTATGATACATTTTCAGCTAAATCGGATGAGGCATTAAATGCACTTTTGGAACACTTCTCTAATGTAGAGATTAAAGTTACCTCGCTGGTTGTCATTGATGGCGGCGCCAGCCGTAGCCAGTTCGACGTTGAGTTAGCAAAGAGCTCAAGCTTAGTGTTAATACCATTTCTTACAGCATATGAGGACATCGAAGTAGCAATTGCCGATGTTGAAAACTTGCGCGTGAATTTATCTGAAGAAGATTTCGAACTTGTCAGGCTGCTTCCATCAAAATATCCTACGAATCCATTTTCTCGTGACAGCACCGAAAAGCTTTTTAATCAAATGTTCACAGATGAACATAGACAAATGATGCTACCCCCAGTCATTGAAATGAATGCCGCGGCAAAACTCAACAGACCTGATTTAAAAGAAATTCCGAGTGATGTTAATAATTTATCACGCAGACTTGCTGATCAAATTTTAATAAACCTTAACGAAGACCCATTTCAATACCGTGAACGCAAATTTTAAAGTATTGCTAGCCATATAACTTACATAATTACATATATAAAGATTAAGGATTAAAGCATTCAAAATTTGAAGAATATAAATACCCGCCCAGGTAGTTGTAGCTAATATCGTTAAGCTACTAAAAACAGAATTTGTATTATGTGGAAGATATTATGTGTTGTGACGATTAAACTCATAGCTGATGACCAAAGTGCAGGGGAAGGTTTTATGAATCTTGTAGAGATTAATTAGTGATTAAAATCAAACAGGTCAACTAAGGGTGTATTTTTTTGGAGTGTAAGATATGAATGAAATAGATCTAATCATTAGAAAGTATTTGGAATGCGCTCAAAAAGGCGAAATTAGCTACGACGTGGTATTTCAAGCCGGTGTAAATCTTGGTGTAAGTGGGCAAAATATGGAAGAGCTGGTTGAAGAGTCGGCGGAAAAACGAAAGAAATCGCTTATTGTTGACGACTACTTTATATAGGAAGATTCATGGTTGATAAGAATTAAAATTATTGGAAAAACTCAAAGCAGGAGCCTAAACAAATAAGGCCACCAGTTTTTTAGGTATCCATTAGAAATAGAATACAAGTGTTTTTCACTTATTTTCTAAGCTTTCATCTTGTCACACACTGCGCTCGATAGGCGCAATATAGCTACTTAATTGCTGATGCATTTGCAACTTCAAAATCCGCTTACAATGCTGTTGCAGTTCCCATTGGGTCCTGCAATATAGATTTCAATTTCACTTTGACTAATGCCCGTCCTGTAACTATACACCTTAAGCTTTACAAGCATAAGCCAAGGCTCGCGCATCCCAAAGAGCATGATGTCTTAACGCGTTTTCATTTTCTTCAAAATACTTCTCAATGAAGGTTTCTACGCGTAATGAGGCCACATTCAGTGGTGTATGAGCTAAGTTTTTTGGAAAATAGTCACCGTGTCTGTAGAACAATTCATTCAGTAAAATCCAGTCATAAGCCAGAGCATCCGTTAAAAAGGTAACTGGCACTTCAAAACTTTCAACCCAGTTTTTGAGTTTTATTAATGCATCAAAATTACTTAATGCAACATCTTTAGTATTATCCAAATAAGGGAGCACACTCTCTGAAACAAAATAAGAGCAGTCTGTTTCTCTGTAATTTTTTGGCAGCTCAAAGTAAAGCTCTTGACCGTTCTCAGCCACAAAACCCGCTGAAATAAGCTTAATGTTTTGTATTCGTGCCATTAAAGTCGTGAATTCTGTATCGATATAGATAAACATTAATCGTCCTTTTCTTGTTTTTTGTAGTGGCCTTCGCTTGAATGAATGATCTTAAAATTGAATAATTTATTGATTAAATCTTTCTGCGTATCAGGGCAGCCTAAACCCTTAACACCATCCGTTAGTACTAAATTGTCTCGAATATTTAATGGCCATTTTTCTATTTCTGTGCCTGAATGCAAATCATCGATCGCCAGCCAATTTTTAACACTATTTCTAACCACATAATGATCTATTTGCTGAAACCTAGACCAGTAGTTAAAAGGATCAGCAGCATATTTTACAGAAGCATACGGATATACAGTTTTATCAACCATTTCCGAATGCCATGTCGCACCGATGACACGTCTAGCTAGCTCAGTAGGCATACTCTTGAGTGTTTTATAGAAACCTATAGAGCGAACCCAGCTTGTCGATAGCACGATGCTTACATCGAAAGGATTTAAGATATTTTCTAGTATTTGAGCATGCATCATCAACTGACCAGGCAATCGAAGCTCAATTGGCTTTTTGGCTGGTTTAAACACTGCGTCAGGGTGAAGTACTCCGTCAAAGTCTAAGAAAATAATCATTGCGTCTTTAGTAGAAAAATTCCGGCACACCAAAAGAAAGACCCAACCAAACATCATGCAGAAATGAACAAATAAAAATCCGTTGATCGAGATCCGGCTCACCAATATTGGGTGTGCCTAATTGATAAAGGCTGCCAGACAATGTACTTACAACGTTTTGCCTCATATCCGTCTTCAAAATGATGCTGGTCATTTTTGTCTTTTTACAGCTTCTAACTTCACCAATTAACCTCAGATAGGTTTTATCCTTGGTAACGAAAGCGATTAGGCTCCAATCATCAAAGATGTCTTTTGGATCGCTGGCATCCACGTCTGAATGCAGATTTTGAATTTCAAATTCATTAGCCAAGCGCAATTGAAGGCGATCACGATTTTTCCGGATAATGTCATCCAATGAATTTGGCTTTAATGCCAAGATCGCTGTGCCCAGTTGGTCTTCATTCCTATCTTTTATTGGCTCATCCATTTTAATTATTCTTAATGGTAATGAATTACGTAAAGTGGCACACCTAATTCATCACCCAACCCCCATGAGTGAAATGTTCTGCAAACCAAGAAAAGCTCCAGCTCAGTAGGAGGTGCGTTTTTAGGGCTTCCCAGTTGGTAAAGGGATCCCGACATCGTTGTTAAAAAACCTCCATTACGATCAATAGAAACTACATCGCTGGTAATCCGTGGGCAGCCATTTTTGCGTCTAACTTCTCCCAATAAGAATACTAGGTTGCCCCGAGGCCTTTGAAGTGTGATTAGATTCCAGTTATCAATAACGTCCGTTGGCGCGTGTGGGCTGATACTTTTGGATAAATCTAAAATCTCCTCATCTGTTGTTAAACGAAGCTTGTAATCCCTTCGTTTTAATTTGATTACATCATTTAATGACGCCGGGATCTTCGCTCTTACAACAGGGCTCAACTTAGCCATTAATTCCTCATAGTTTGGATATTGTTCTGCCATCATTCGTCCTGATTTCTTTGTTCATTCAAACGCAGCCGATTGTCATCAAAGTCACCGGTCATGATCATCCCACCCCACATGTCACTTACGCCGCAAAAGCCAACACCATGCGCGCTAAAACCTAGGCGTTCATGATCTTTTTCATAGTTGAGCCTGTCGTGATGGTGGCCATTAAAGCTGTACTTAACCTTCATTGATTGCGCTAAAACATCAATACCGACAAATCCGTAAGGATGGCAACTAGGTGCTTCATGCGTGACTAAAATATCAGCGCGCTGTCCGTACATATTTAGCCATTCTTCGTAAAAAATTGTGCTTTTATGTGTCAATGCTTTACCGGTCAGCGCGGGAGAGGGCAGGCCGTCAGGCTCTAATCCAGCCTTTTTTAGTCGGCGGAATTCTTTAAAGCGCTCAGCTTCCAGCTCGCTTGCAACATAGTCATCATAATTGTCAAAATTTGGAAAAGCCTCTCGGTTTTCACGCGGATACCAAACCGCTGAGCGAAAAATTCCACCCATTCCAGCTACTCTCAGCCCGTCAATTTCGATTACTTTTCCGTGTAAATTACGATCAGCAAGGGCCGAATTAAACAGATTTTCGTAATCTGCTTTAGAGTCCGTGTCGTGATTGCCTGGAATCCAATAGACCTCAGTTAAGTCCATCACCCTGTCGAGCTCTTTTTCTAAAGGCCGCTGCGCCTGCAGATCACCCAGGAAAATGATGGCTGCCAGCTTTTCATTAATTACGGCTGGAAGCACATGGCCAAAATTGCCGTGGACATCGCCGAACATCAGAATCATTTCATATTCTTTGCATTGACTATTGCTCTCAGCTTTTTGAGATGAACTTCTCCATCTTCAATATCGTTACTGCCCTTGGCAGCGAGCTCTAGCAGACGATAAACAAAAGCATTGTATTTATCGTATTCGGGGTTGAAGGGCAGGTGGTATTCGTCAGAAATCCATTTCACAACCGCTGCTGAGCGGCTAATACCAGCTCTGCAATGAACCATGATGCCATCTACGTTTGGCGACACTTTTCTGACAAAGTTAACGATAGCCAGAGCTTGTTCATCCGTCATTAAGGCGTAGGATCCCTCAACATCAAGCGTGTCTGGAGTAATGTCATGAAAGTTAAGGCGCAGCACATCATGCCAGCCATCTAAAATCGTGGCTTCACCATCAGCAGATCCAGGATCGTTTAAGCTAATCATTGCAAAATCCCACCACGGCCCACATGTTTCTGCGCTATAACGACCAACAAACATCACTTTATTAAAGGTCATTTAATAATTTCCCAAAGTACTCTGGCGGCCTGTATAGCGTCATCTACGCCACGGTGCGGCGTTCCTTCAAACTTTAAACCCAGTCTATTTAACGCACTTTTTAAGCCCACTCGTTTATTAGCCTTAAGCTTTAATGTGGCCATGGCTGAAATGTTCAAATAAGTAGGGCCAAACATTGGCTTTACGCCATAGTTGGTACATTGACGCGTCAGCATCACTTTGTCGTAATTGCCATATCCCGCCATCATTCTGTTGCCCACACCATAATCAGATCTGAGAATATCTAGTCCATCCTCAAAACTCATTCCTACGTCCACCATCGCTTGCGTAATGGTTGTCAGCTCTTCGCAAAACGGGCTGATTTTAGATTGGCGCGGCTTGATGATTAAACCCGCTGGTTTGGTGATTTCACCCGTTAAAACATTTAAAACACAAACGCCGATCTCAATGATTTCGGATGTGTTAGCGGCTTTTTCTTCTGCAGTATTCCAACATGTCGCTTCCAAGTCGACGACGATGACTTCACTGTAATTATTATTGGCCATACGATGTTTCCTTAATTGTTTAACTTATTTAATGATTTCCCAAAGCACTCTGGCGGCTTGAATGGCGTCATCTACGCCACGGTGCGGCCTTCCTTCGAATCTCAAATTAAAACCAGCTAGAGCGCCTTCCAAGCCTAAGCGACCATTGGTTTTAAGCTTGAACGAAGCTAGCGCTGAGATATTTACATAGGTAGGACCAAAAGGCGGTGTAATCGCGTGGTTTATGCATTGACGTTTCAACATGTTTTGATCGTAATTTCCGTAACCTGCCATCGCTCTGGTAGATGACCCATACTCCATTTTCAAGATCTTAATTGCTTTCTCAAATTTCATACCCTCATCAACCATCTCTTGCGTGATTGATGTCAACTTTTCGCAAAAAGGGCTGATCTTGGACTGTCTGGGCTTAACAATTAAACCTGCAGGCTTAGTGATCTCACCTGTGAAAATATTAAGGACGCAGACGCCAACTTCGATGATTTCAGATGTGAATTTAGCCTGCTCTTCTGGCGTATCCCAACATGTCGCTTCAAGATCGAGGACGATAATTTCGTTATATTTATTATTCGACATAGCAACTTTCCTGCATCAATAAAAAAGGCCACTAATTTAGTGGCCTCTTGTTTTTTCTAAATGTATAAAAATTTAGGCTAACAATGGCCTTCGATCAGCTTTTCAGATATCGTATGTATTGATGAAATTGTAAAAATAGCGTACTTCAAATGGTTTTTTCGGTGCTTTATTAATTGTTATAAATTATAGTGTTTTGAATAGTTGTTGTCAATTTAAATGTAATTAAAACAGATACTTATAGAAATATTGCTGTTAATTGAACATGATATAAATTATATTCAATTAATAATTTTGAAATCTAGAATCTTAAATAGTTAACTACCTATTCCATCCTGATCATCATCAAAACATGCTTTGAGATACACCTCAATTTTTTCAGGTTCGCTGCCTCTGTATCGGTTTTGTTGGTGTGCTAATTTGCCTGTGGAATCTTGAAGAGTTACGTCAGCCCCACATTCAACAAGAATAATGGCATCAGTTAATTTTTCAACCAGCATTAAAGCGGTTTTCTTGTCACCCTTGCGTCTATAATTGATCCAAGCCCCTGCGTCTATCAGTAATTGGATAGTCTGATGTCGCTCATTATCTTTATATGAACGCTTAGGAAGCATATTAAGATTGCTCATTACTGCATACATCAACGCGGTAGTGCTTAGATTATCTGAAGCATTTACATTCGCGCGCGCTTTTATTAACAGCGCTACCACTTTCGGATCTTTTGTCAACATTAGAGCGGTACGACCTTTAACGTCGGCTGCATCAACTTCAGCACCCGCATTAATCAGCAATTCAATCTTTTCAGAATTGTTCATTGAAAACATCAAGGCAGTATTGCCTGAGAAGTTTTTTAGATTAACATCGGCGCCTGCTTGAATGAGCGCTTTAACAACTTCAGAAGATTTTGCAATCATTAAGCCTGTTGTGCCTTCTTTATCTCGCAGGTTTACATCAATTCCAGTCTTGATGTACAGCTTGACTGTAGACACATCTGATTGAAAGCATGCCAGCAGAAAATTATGGTTTAGGTCGTCTTTTATTGCTTCTGGTGAATCAACCATTTTTACACCTCGAAATTTTTTTGTTTAACTAGAATACTGCAGGGTAACCCCCTCCCTGAAAACTTGGATCATGCTCTTCGAATTATTTCGAATTGAGCATATCGCAATCGCAACCGATGACATTCGTAAACTGCTACTGATCTGATATATTTCTACCAAGTACCCTAGTGGCTGGATGGTTAATAGTAAAGGTAGGCAGTATCTAAAGGCTCACAAATTAGAAAGCTAACACCTTGGCCATTGCAACTTTTCCCTCTCAAATTCGGCAGGCCGTTTACTGTTTAAGCAACATTTGTTTCAAAAGATAGCTATCTAAGCAACAGTTCTTTCAGTTTTAGTCTTAATATTTGCTGTGTTGATATTTCAGACAATCCTAAATTTTCATCTGTCTTAATCAACTGATTGAGAAAATGTGTTGGCCACAAATAATCATCATCATCTAATGCCAACCAATTGTTATAAGCTATGTTCATATCTTCCACACACTTCAAGATCTGCAGGCCTCTAGCCCGGTTGTAGCCATTAGTCCTGCCGACGACTCTTGAATCTAGGACAGGTGTCAGTAGTTTCGCTGCATCTTCCCACCCGTATCGATGCGCCCACGATGTCGATAACACGATTTTGATATGGCATTCGGGATCAACTTCATTAAGGATGCTTTCTAGTATTGGCACCCAACAAAAGAGGTGCAAACTTTTATCGTCGCATTCAAGCGTCAGTTCTAAATCCTCATTAAACCGGACGTTGAAAGGGTGTAGTACGCCGTCAAAATCAAGAAATAAAATCTTCATTTATCGGAGCAACAATTCTTGCAGTTTTACCCTAAGCAGCTGCTGAGTATTCTTACAAAGGATGCCTAGATCCGGATCAGTCTTAACCAACTTATCCAAATGTCTTTCTGGCCACCAATAATCGTCATCATCGATGGCGACCCAGTCATTGTGGGGCATCCTGACATCTTCGGCGTACATCTCGATCTGGTGTCCCCGTGATTGTGGGTAGCCCGTAGTGCCACCTTTAACCCTTGACTGGAGACCAGGCGTTAATCGCTTTGCTGCTACTTTCCAGCCCCAGCGATGGCCCCATGTGGTCGATAGAACAATGCCAATTTGGCCCTGTGGATCCTCATCGTCTAGGATGCTTTCGAGTAAGGGCGCCCAACAGAAAAGAAACAGGCTCTCATCTTCGGAATCAAGCTGGATTTCCCCGTTGTTGAACCAAACGCTGGCAGGGTGCAGCACCCCGTCGTAGTCTAGAAATAAGGTTTTACTCATATTTCAACTATTAATGATGGGTTGAATTCGAAGTTTTCAGTGTTGTTGTAAGTTACGTAGCCCCTCGGATTGCAGACAACTCTAGTGCCATTAACCTCGTAATCTAAGTTGTCGTGAGTATGACCATGTATCCACAGTTGAGCCTTCGTCCCATCGAACAAATAGTCGAGATTTGACGCAAAGCAGGCAGACAAAACATCACCTTTAAAGCGTTCGACTACAGACTTTTCAGAAGGTAAGTGATGCGTTACTACAACTGTTTTACCGTCAAATGGTGTGTCAAGTTTCGACTTTAAAAATTCAACTGAAGCACGATGCAGCAAAACGGAATCAATTGGGCTGAAGGTGCCTTTTGCTTCATGGATTACTCTAAAATCATTCAGGCCATTTTGTCCTTCCGCCATACAATGACGTTGTTTCTCTTTACCGAACAACTCAAAGTCAGTCCACAAGGTAGCACCTAAAAAACGCACACCATCGATGATTACTTCATCGTTATCTAAGAAATCAACGCCACATTCTTTGGCTGCAATATGAAGTTTTGCAAGTGTTGGCTTACGCATTTTGCCGTAATACTCATGGTTTCCGGCAACATAAACGATACGATGATTAGGCCATGTCTCACGAGCCCAACCAATGCCACGCGCATATTTCCATATGTCACCAGGCAGCACGATCACATCTGCTTCATATGAAGCTGGAGATGGCTGGTGTAACGAAAACTCGTTATGTAAATCGGAAATGACGTGCAGTTTCATTTTTGATATCCTCCGCATGCCAAATAATTGAGAAGTGGTTTTGAGCAAAACGCACCCACTAAAACTAAAGTAAGTTTAATTAACTGTTTATTAATTTGTGTTTTGGAGAATATCGGGAAATGGTATAGAAAGCAAACAGCAATCATTTGTCTACACTAGTGTCTACACTGAGAATAAAAAAACGCGACTTTCGAAGTGGTTACTTACCCCGAAAGCCGCGTATATAGTGGTGGTGAAAGAGGGACTTGAACCCTCGACCCCAGGATTATGAATCCTGTGCTCTAACCAGCTGAGCTACATCACCATGTAACTTTTTAGCCTTAAACTTCTTAATTGCAGGCAAGGGCGCAATTCTAGTGTTTTAGCGGACTATTGTCAAAAATAACTTTGATTTTTAACCAAACTTAATGGTAATTATTAGTCATTCGCTCTAAGTGCATGTGGTTCGACAAGCTCACCACGAACGGCTTAAGAAACTAAGGCCTAAATATTAAATTTCGCGAAGCTATACGTTGAACCTCGCATAGCTAAACATTAAAGCGGAAGTGCATTACATCGCCATCCTGAACAATGTATTCTTTGCCTTCTAAGCGCATTTTGCCAGCTTCTTTACTGCCTTGTTCACCTTTGTTTTTTACGTATTCATCGTACTGGATAACTTCTGCGCGAATAAAGCCGCGTTCAAAGTCAGTGTGGATAACGCCAGCGGCTTGTGGGGCGGTAGCGCCTTTTTTAACGGTCCAGGCGCGTACTTCTTGCACGCCAGCGGTGAAGTAGGTTTGCAAGCCTAGTAAGTCGTAAGCTGCGCGAATCACACGGTTTAGGCCTGGTTCGTCTTGGCCTAGCTCTGATAAGAATAGTAATTTATCTTCTTCTTCCAGTTCTGAGATTTCACCTTCAATTTTGGCGCAAATACATACCACAGGGGCGTTTTCTGCTTTGCCTAGCGCAACCACTTTGTCTAATAGTGGATTGTTCTCAAAACCTTTTTCATCCACATTGGCTAGGTACATCACAGGCTTAACGGTAATTAAGCATAGCGGTTTTAACAGTTGCAGATCATCTGCATCTAAGCCTAGCGTACGCACAGCTTTGGCTTCGTTTAAGCAAGGCAAAACTTTGTCTAGAACGGCAATTAAAGCAATGGCGTCTTTGTCGCCGCTTTTAGCTTTTTTGTTTTCGCGCTGCATGGTTTTTTCAACCGTTTCCATGTCGGCCAGTGCTAATTCTGTATCAATTACTTCAATATCCGAGAGCGGGTCGATTTTATTGGCAACGTGAATTACATTGCCATCTTCAAAGCAGCGTACCACGTGGCAAATAGCATCGGTTTCGCGAATATTGGCTAAGAATTTGTTGCCCAAGCCTTCGCCTTTGGATGCGCCGGCCACTAAGCCTGCAATATCCACAAACTCAACGATGGCAGGCTGCACTTTTTGCGGTTTTACAATGTCAATCAAGGGTTGTAAGCGCGTATCTGGCACTTCTACAATGCCCACGTTTGGCTCAATGGTGCAAAACGGATAGTTTTCTGCTGCAATTCCCGCCTTGGTAATGGCATTGAATAAGGTGGATTTGCCTACGTTGGGTAGGCCAACAATTCCGCACTTCATATTTTTTCCAGTCTGTCTTTTCGTTGATTACTGCGTTGGCTGCGTCTTCGCAGCTTCGCCGTACTTAATGTACTGTCTTCAGCTACTCAATCCTTGCCGCCTTGTACTGAACGAAAATACAGTTGGAAAAAATTGAGCTTATTTTTAATGTTTATTTAAATTTGCACAGATTTTATGACTTAGTATGCAATTTTAACATGGCGCTTTCAAAGTCACCTGCTGTTAATGCATCCAGCAGATTTGCACTTTTCGTAATGCTATCGTCTATCGCGGTTTGCTCATCTTTTAATGGGGCTTTCAGCACATAGTTGACGACTTCATTGCGATCGCCTGGGTGACCAATGCCGATACGTAGTCGCCAATAATCGGCAGTACCAAGTGCAGCATGTGTATCTTTTAAGCCATTGTGGCCACCATGACCACCGCCAAACTTTAATTTAACAGTACCTGCTGGCAAATCCAGCTCATCATGAATGACCAAGATTTCAGCAGGCAGGATTTTGTAATAGTTGGCGAGTGCCGCAATGGATTTGCCGCTGGCATTCATAAAAGTAGTGGGTTTTAACAGCCATTTGTCTTGTTGATACTTGGCGACAACACCAAACATTTTAGCATCAACTGTGAGATTGCTATTGGTTTGTGCAGCGATTTGGTCTATCCACCAAAAGCCTGCGTTATGGCGC
Source organism: Methylotenera sp. (assembly GCA_021732405.1). Classification (GTDB taxonomy): domain Bacteria; phylum Pseudomonadota; class Gammaproteobacteria; order Burkholderiales; family Methylophilaceae; genus Methylotenera_A. The sequence goes on along the minus strand of JAKFVB010000002.1, from coordinate 26,480 downwards.
GTGGCAATATATTTATCGCCAGGGTTACCCAAGCCTACAAAAAGTTTAATGCCGCTCATGATGATTATTTTAATTTAAAATAAATGACGCTATAAAATAAAAAACGCGCACTTTATGAAAAAGGTGCGCGTTTTTTTATTCAGCAAAAATTAAGATGCTGGGGTTGCAGATTCAGCCGCTGCATCTGCTGCTACTGCAGCGTCAGCTGCATCATCAGCAAGGCTACCGCGTGTTTTTGCAATCGCTGCTACTGCCGCATCGTTATCATGCGCTAATTGAACGAATTCAACGCCTTTTGGCAATTTAATTTGTGATAGATGCACTGATTGACCGATTTCAAGCGCTGCAACGTCTACTTCAATAAACTCTGGCAAATCTTTTGGTAAGCAGCTTACGTCAGCCTCAGTTAAAATATGTGCAACGATACCGCCGCCAATTTTTACGCCTGGCGCAGTGTCTTCGTTTAGGAAGTGGAAAGGCACTTTAACGTGGATTTTTTCAGTTGCTGAAACACGTTGAAAATCAATGTGTTGGATTGTATTACGCACTGGGTGCATTTGATAGTCACGCAATAAAACATTTTCTTTTTTGCCATCTAAGTTCAAGCTTAAGATAGACGCATGAAATGCTTCATGACGGAATTGTAAAAACAATTCTTTATGATTTAATTCAAGATTAACGGCTTCTTTACCTGCTCCGTAAACCACACCTGGCACATTGCCAGCGCGACGTGCACGGCGGCTCGCACCCGTACCTTTAACGTCACGTTTGACTGCATTAATTTCGATACTCATTTTATTGCTCCTAATTTTGCTATCTTTATTTGGTTAAGTTTAAATAAATAACAGCGGTACTACACAAAAACTGTTTTCCGCGACCAGAAAACAGGGTTAAAACTAAACTTTTTTTGCTAAATCATTTCTTGAATGATTTAGTGTTAATCCATAAATAAAGAAGAAACAGACTCTTCTTGGCTAATGCGTTTAATCGTCTCTGCCAATAAACCAGCGGCACTTAATTGGCGAATTTTTGTACAATTAGCCGAAGCCTCACTGAGTTTAATCGTGTTTGTCACGACTAATTCATCTAAAGCAGAATTCATAATGCGATCGACCGCTGTGCCTGATAATACCGGGTGTGTGGCATAAGCCAACACACGTTTTGCGCCTTGATTTTTTAAGGCAGCAGCGGCTTCACATAGCGTATTCGCGGTGTCTACCATGTCATCCATAATCACACAGGTGCGGCCAGCAACTTCACCAATAATGTTCATGACTTTTGCCACGTTGGCTTTTGGGCGGCGCTTATCAATAATGGCTAAATCAGAATTAAGCTGCTTAGCACAAGCACGTGCACGCACCACACCACCAACATCCGGTGAAACCACCACTAAATCTTCATAATTTTGCTTGAGTAAATCATCTAGCAAAATTGGTGTAGCGTAGATATTATCTACTGGAATATCAAAAAACCCCTGAATCTGGTCAGAGTGTAAATCCATGGTCAATAAGCGATTCACGCCGACGCTAGTCAGCATATTAGCCACCACTTTAGCCGTAATCGCTACGCGAGCAGAGCGTGGGCGGCGATCTTGGCGCGAATAGCCTAAATAAGGAATCGCAGCAGTAATACGGCCAGCAGATGAGCGACGTAGCGCATCGACCATGACCATAACTTCCATTAAGGTATCGTTGGTTGGATGGCTGGTCGATTGCAACACAAATACATCTTTGCCACGCACATTTTCAAGCAACTCGAGCATCACTTCGCCATCGCTGAAGCGGCCCACATCAGCGCGGCCAAGTTCAATGCCCAAATGCTCAGCCACTTGCTGTGCAAGTTCTGGATTGGCATTGCCTGTAAACACCATCATGTTACCGTTGCTCAAAGTGCTACCCTTTATTCTTAGCTAATCAGTAATTTCTATCTTTTTTTAAAAGTTAACCTCAAATCCAGGTTAACTTTTAAAAAATAAAAGCGTGTAAATCAACTAATCTACACGCTTTTATCAAAATTGGCTGAGGAGGAAGGACTCGAACCTTCGGATGCTGGGATCAAAACCCAGTGCCTTAACCAACTTGGCGACTCCCCAATATACTTAACTGCTTATTTAATTCAATTTTTGACTGACTCAATCAGATCAAAATGTGGGTGCTTTTTTAAGCCTTTTGCAATAAAACCTGTTGTATTGGCAGGTTTGCTGGCTAAAAGTTCATCCGCAATTTGTTTTGAATTAACTGCTACAAATACAGATGCACCCGACCCACTCATTCGTGCTTCGCCATAAGGTTTTAGCCAATCAAGCGTAGTTGCAACTGCAGGAAAATCTTCACACACAATCGTTTCAAGGTCGTTTCTAAATAAATTAGAATTTGCACCACTTGAAAAGTCCGCTATTTTCAATGGTTTCGTGTCTCTTGTCAATCTCGGATGTGCAAAAACTTGCGCAGTTGCTACATGTTCTTTGGGGGTTAGCACCACATAATAAACATCCTGGGCAGTTTCAGGCAGTTCTACAGTAGATAGTATTTCGCCAATCCCCTCTGCCCACGCGGTTTGGCCAAAGATAAACACAGGCACGTCAGCACCTAAAGTGAGACCAACTTGCATGAGTTGGGCGCGAGTTAAATGCAATTGCCATAGCTGATTGAGTGCCATTAAAACGGTTGCTGCATCTGAGCTGCCACCACCTAAGCCGCCGCCCATGGGGATACGTTTTTCAATGATGATTTCTGCGCCTAGCTGACAATGAGAGGCAAGTTGCAAAGCTTGCGCTGCGCGTACACATAAATCGTCTGACTCTGGCACATTTTTAATGCTATTTAAGCGCCTAATTTCACCTGTATGATTGGACTTAAGTTGAATGGTGTCGTAGAAATCTAATAGTTGAAACACACTTTGCAGCGTATGGTAGCCATCTGCGCGCCGACCTGTAATGTGCAAAAATAAATTAATTTTGGCGGGCGCTAAAAAAGTATGAAAGTCTTGCATGTCGCATTTTAGCGTACTTGTCCTGATTAAATACAGATGCTAGGTTAAGATTCGTGCATGAATAAATATAAGCTTTTTTTGATTATCGAATCGCGTGAGTTAACACTATTTTAAGTGCAAAAAATAAAGCGGCACCTGCAAATAACGTTGTAGAAATTTGCAGGTGCCGCTTTAAAGAATGCGTTGTTTATCGACGTAAGCGTACTGCGCCAGCAATGAATGCTAAACCAGCTAATAACATGGCATAGGTTTCTGGTTCTGGTACGGCAATCGTAATAGACAGTCGATCGCCTGCATTGAATCCAGCCGTTTTAATCGACCAATCAATTTCGCCTGCGCCCGCTAATGGCGCGCCGATAAAGATGTCTAAAAATTCTGGCGAGCTAAAGCTGATTAAAGCATTTTGGCCATTATTTGAAGTGTTAATGGTAAATGAGCCACCAAATTGGCGCGTTACTGTACCAATTGCATCGAAACTAGCGCTGCTTAGTGACACTGATAAATAATCCAAGCCAGTGCCTGTTAAGTTTCTCACTAAGGCATTAAAGCTGATGCTGTTGTTAATTAATGGAGAGCCAATATCTGCAGCAGTAATTTCATAATTGAGTACGGTTGGAATAAAATTGGCCATATCCAAATCAAATGAAATTAAACCAGCATCGCTGTAATCGGTGACTATGTTAGCAGGTGAGCCGCTGGTGCTTAAAAATGTGGCCGCCTGTGCCGATGTGCTGACACACAATAATAGCGCTAAGGTTGATAGTAATTGTTTCATGATAATCCTTTCAATAATATAAATAAGCGGCTTATAGATTGCCATTTGCCCATGGGCCAGTAATCGCGTAAGTCATGCCTGGCGCGTAAGTGTTCACAAACATGATGCGGCCTGTTGGGTCGAAACACGCGCCTGCAAACTCTGAACCTAACTGATTGCCAGTGCCGCCACCTAGATTTTTGCCTGCTGCTGCGTATTGTGCGGCAGTAAAGTTAACGTTATTTTTGGCAAATAAATAAGGCAAACCTTGTAGCGTTAAGCCAAATAAACGCAAGCCGTTGCCTAATGCGCCATCATTGCTAGTACCGCCATCTTCGCAACACAAAATGCCGCCACGTGGGCTTACGGTAATGTTGTCAACGTTGTTGCCAGCGAGTTGTGTTTGGCTAACGTAGATACATTTAATGCGTTGCGTGGCTAAGTTAAGCTCCCAAACTGCACCCTCTGAACCTGCGGCTGTATCAACGATATACATTTTGCCAGCGTGGTACCAAATACCTTCGCCGCGCAGCATTCTTGCACAACCAGCACTCCAGCCTTGTGCAAACGGACCGCTTACATTACGTACTGTGCCTAATACGTTAATGTTAATCGGTGCAGCATCAGGATTGGCTAGTTCTACCCATTCCAACTGATATTCATCATTCAAGAAAGGGGCAGAAAAACCATTCTGGTTAACAGTTTCTACTGATGAGTAAGAACAGGAAGCAACAATTGCTGATACACGCGCTGCATATAACTTACCGCCATCGGCATAGGTATTAACGCCGCCCGCATTATTTTCAGGTTCAAAGCGATAAAGCATTGAAGTTGGGCTTAAATCTTCTGTTTGATAAGCGAAATTGTTAGACGGGTCAACAGCAACTGCCTCATGGCGGAAGCGACCCATCTCAACGATTGGTTCTGCTGTGGTTTCATCTGGATCAGGACTAACTTCAAATACATAGCCATGTTTTTTGCCACCAACGCTAGTGCGGTCTGTTGTATTTTCTTCACAAGATAGCCATGTTTCCCAAGGGGTAACGCCGCCAGCGCAATTGGTTAATGTACCACCCAGACTTGGTCTAATTTCAGTTAATACACCATCGCGTAAAATAATCGTTGTCGTGCCGCCAGAAGGTAGGTTTCCAGTACCTGCGTGGTCATAAATTGGTGCATCAAGCAGACGAATGCTAGATGGTGTTGCTGTGCCTAATTCGTGGTTACGAATTAAAGTTAACTCAGTACTGCGCCCAATGCGACGTGAGCGTACTACCGCCATACCGTCATGATTGCTTGGGCAAGGTCTGCCGTCAGTCATGATGTCATCACGCCAACCCATACTTCTGTAGGTAAAACCAGCAGGCAATTGTAATAAAGGTAAACCAGTCGTTAAATCTGCCACAGGCGCAACAGCGCCATAAGGGCTTTGTACCATCGCGCTTAAACGCTCTGGCGTGCAAGCCTCAGCGGCTTTTGCGTTATTGGCAGCCATAAAGCCTAATGTTGAAACGAAAGGCATTGCTGCTAGCGAAGCGCCGCCTTTTAAAATATTGCGACGCGCATTGTTGACGATGTCATCCATCCTGAATCTCCCAGATAAGGTTTTGTAAATCCCTAGTCATCTAGGGTTAACGCAACCTTAAGTGGCTTCAATGACACTATGATTAATGAGCGGACTAGTCTACTTAACGACTTTAATTGGCCGAAAAAGCTGGAATATTTAGTTTGTGATGACTGAATCCCAAGCTTCTATCAGTAGCTTAAGATTAAGCGGTGTACTTTTTAATACTATTTTTTTCGGTAAAAATTGACCGTTAACTTCAATATAATTTTCATAGCTAATATCCCAGCCATCTTGTTTTAAGGCTAATAATCGGCCGTTTTCATCCCAAGTGCTTGCCTCAATATTGCTTGCCGTTGGTTTGCCCAATGTCCAATCGCTCAGCCCCGCCAGCGGCAACCTAAAACCTAAAGTAGTTTCAGTCAAACTTTCTGCGTTTTGCGCCCGAATACTTTGGCCATCTTGCTTAATAAGCGTTACGCCAGTTGCGTCTTTATGAATATTAGCCACTTTTCCGCCAACAGGAGAGAACACATTAATATTGTCTTCAGCCAGATTGTGTTGCCAGTCGAGGCCACCTGAAAAGCCTTGTTTTTGCGTGACAACACCCAGGCGACCTTTGAGTGAAAAGCCTTTTATGGTGCTTAGTTTGGCGAGATGCTGTTGGTGAATCGCAGATAGTGGTGATGACTGCTGGCTTGGTGGCTTAGGTAGTATTGCGCAAGCGCTAAGCAATAAAAAAATACAATATAAAAAATAGCGGCGATTTAGAAAAAAGCGATTTAGAAAAAAAAAGTTCAGCAAGAAAAAAATCCATTTAAATGATTAACTTAAATGGATTGTAACTTAATAATGCCTGCAATCTAAATTGCAGGCGCGTATTGTATTAAGAATTAAATTTTTTGGCGGTTGCTACTAATAAATCATTCGCTGGAAACTCTTTTAAGGCGAGACCCCAAATTTTCTTCGCTTCTTCCTGTTGACCTTGTTTCCATAGCACCTCACCTAAATGTGCTGCAATTTCAGGGTCAGCTTGCATATCATAGGCTTTGCGCAAGTTTTCTACAGCCAAATCTAAATTACCTAGGCGGTAATGCACCCAGCCTAAACTGTCCAACATGTAGTGGTCATTTGGCTGAAGTTTTAATGCGGTTTCTATTAATGTTTTTGCCTCGTCCAGATTAATGCTGCGGTCTGCAAACGAATACCCCAGTGCATTATACGCAGCAGCAAAATCTGGCTTCATGCGAATCACTTTACGTAATTCAGTTTCCATCACATCCAGTTTGCCTAGCCGCTCTGCTGCCATTGCATAGTCGTAAATAAGCTCAGGCGAGTTAGGTAAATTTTTAACCGCAGTCTCAATTAAATCAAATGACTCCTGATTACGTTTGGCTTGGCCTAACATATTGGCTTGCGTTTGAATAATAATAATTTGCTGTTCGGGTGTTAACTCATCGACGTTATCAAGCATTTTGATTGCAGCATCTACCGTTTGAGTGCGGGCAATCACATTAGCAGCAGAAAGACGACTTTCTAAGTAGCGCTCACTACTTGGCTGGACTTTATCGTACCAAGTAAGCGCTTTTGCATCATTCTTTTGGCGCTCGCTACTGCGGCCTAAGTAAATGTAGAGTTGCTCCGGCTCTTTAAATCCATTGGCAATCGCTTGCTCAAAATACTTATCAGCATCGCTATAATCATTTGATTCTAATGATAATAATCCAACAACCGCACTGATTTCAGGACTGCCATTTGATTCATTCACCAGCTTAACAAACTCTGGTTTTGCTTCAGCGTGACGTTTTTGATTGACTAAGGTTTTAGCATAAGTCATACGCACTTCATTGGCATTGGGGTACTGCTTTAAAAAACTTTGATAAAAACTAATGGCTTTACTAGGAGCTTCTTTAAATAGAATTTGACCATTTAATTGTGCGGCAATTTCCCAGCCAGGACGCAGTTTATCTGCCGCTAGCAGTTCAGCTTTAGCGACAGCGGTATTGTCAGCAATGATAGCTGCTTGTGCAACGGCCAAGCGCGCTTCTGGTAAAGTAGGGTAAGGTGCAGCAAATTCCTGAATAGACGTTAGCACTTCATTTTTATCTTTTTGATTGGCTAATAATGTATTGAGATACAAAAAACCATTAGCGCGTGTTTCTGGCCTTTTTAATAATTGTTGAATATGTGGTTTAGCTTGATTTATATTGCCGCTGGCCACTAATAACTGGCTAGACGCTTGTTGCGCTTCAAGCGAGGTAGGGTCTAATTCAACCCATAAAGTCGCTGCTTGCAAAGCCAAACCTGGCTGGTTTGCATAGGCGGCTGCCTTGGCAGCACGTTCTGCCAAGCGTGCATCACGCGTTTGCTTGGCTAAATCCAAAAATAATTGGCTGGCTAAGGTTATATCGCCGCGTTGCCCAGCAATTTCACCCAGCAAATATTTATATACAAATTCTGGTGTAGCGCTTGAAATGCTAGGCGCTTTGGTCATTGGCTCAGCCAACTCTGCTTGAGCATTAAAGCTGCCAGCGGTGGCAAATGATATTAAAAGTGCGAGTGCTATTTTTTTGATGGGCGGCATTATTTGGTTTCCATATACTTTTGTAAGGCTTGATTTAAGCACCAATTTTTAGCAACATTGTTTGCCAATAGTGTTTAGTCCGTGACAGTTAATGCAAGTTCATCCATAATTAAAGGTTAAGTAATATTTCATTTGTATTTATATTAAGACTATAACTTTTTGCTTGAAACTAATCTAGCGATTTTGTTTCTTAAAAGCCTGTGAGTTTAGGCAACGAATCAAGACAATAATGATGACAAATTTAACAGTAGAAGCTTTGGAGCTGACACGTATTTACGGTGGCCGTGAGGCAGTGAGTAATGTGAGCTTTAATTTAACCCAAGGCCAGGTATTGGGGTTTTTAGGCCCAAACGGTGCAGGCAAATCCACTACCATGAAAATGCTGACAGGCAACTTGGCGCCAAGCGCTGGTTCAGTCAAAATCTGTGGCATTGATATGATTGAAAACCCCAAAGAAGCCAAAGCATTAATCGGTTATTTGCCTGAAATGCGTCCGCTATATAAAGAATTCACCGTAGATGAATATTTAACCATCGCAGCAAGATTGCATAGAGTTTCTAGTCGCAATATCAAAAAAGCCGTTGATAATGCCAAAGAGCGTTGCGGTTTAACCCATATGAGCAAGCGCTTAATTGAGAATCTATCGAACGGCTATCAGCAGCGCGTCGGCATTGCGCAAGCCATTATCCATAACCCGATGGTAGTGATTCTGGATGAGCCAACTGTTGGTTTAGACCCGATTCAAATCCGTGATATCCGTACACTGATTCGTGAAATTGGCACTGACCACAGTGTGATTCTTTCTACGCATATTTTGCCAGAAGTTGAAATGGTGTGTGACCATGTTCAGATTATTGACAAGGGCAAGCTGGTATTTAATGGCGGTATTGATGTGCTAAAACGTCAGCGCATCGGTAACAAATTATTAATCGGTTTTAAAAATGCGCCACAAGTATCCGATTTATTGCAAATTGCAGGCGTGAGTGAAGCGGAAGCCTTAGAAAACAATATGATGCGCGTACGTTTTGCGGAAGACAGCATGCCGCACGAAGCAATCGTGCAGGCCGCGGTTAAAAACGGTTGGGGTTTATACCAAATTGCGCCAGACCAAACCAGTTTGGAAGATGTGTTTGTGCAATTAACCTATCAAGACGCCGCAGTAGCCGAAGCGTCAGCTGCCTAAAGGAATAAAACATGATTTTAAACGTGGCAAGAAAAGAACTCAAAAGTGTATTTGCTTCCCCCATGGGCTGGATTATTCTGGCCCTTTTAATGTTTGCATTTGGTACTTATTATTTAAATGGCGTCAATGACTATTTTGAAGTGATGTCTGGCGCGATTCGCCCAGCAGAGCGTTATGGTGTAACGCAGTTTGTCGGACAAACCGTGTACGGGTTGGCTTCATTTATTATGTTGTTTGCTGTGCCGTTATTGTCAATGCGCTTAATTAGTGAAGAGCGCCGCAGCCAGACGTTACCGTTTTTATTCAGTGCGCCTATCTCATTAACTGAAGTTGTATTAGGTAAATTTGTCGGCTTAGTAGCATTTCTAAGCATCTTAATTGTGTACATCGCATTAATGTTATTTACGCTCAATATTTGGTCGGATATTGATTTTGGCTATATTTTAGCCAACTCATTGGGCTTGTTTTTATTGGTCGCTAGCTTTTCCGCGTTAGGATTATATTTTTCAAGCTTAACTTCGCAACCAGTCGTAGCAGCTATCTTGAGTTTTATTGCACTTTTTGCGCTAATGATTTTAGATCGATTTTTTGCAGGTGACCCCAGTAATACCATGGCGCAACTATCATTAATGCGCCATTTTCAGTCATTTGCTGGTGGCTTGATTGATACCGCTGATCTTGCTTACTTTGTTTTATTTATTATTACTTTTTTAACATTAACCATTCGTCGCTTAGATGCAGACCGTTTAAGAGGCTAATCGGATACTTCGTATGAAAATTAATCGCAATTTACGTTTTCAAATGCTGGCACAAAGTTGGCTATTTGTCGTTTTATTTATTTTGTTGGTGGTATTAGTTGGCTATTTAACGAGTCAGAATCGTGTCGCCAAAGACATTACTCAAGCTAACCGCAATATTCTTACGCAAGGTAGCATAAATATTCTGAAGCAGATGAAAGACCCTGTGAATATTACGGTGTATGCCACTAACGATGATGCGAACCGCGGTGATACCTTTAGGAAAGGTATGATTGATTTTGTTGCGCGTTATCAACGTGAGAAAAAAAATGTCACGTTGACGTTTATTAATCCCTCTGAAGAGCCAAAATTAGCACAAGAAGCAGGGGTAAAACAGGATGGCGAAACAGTAGTGGAGTATAACAAACGTTCTGAACATATTAATCCGCCTTTTGCCGAGCAGGAAATGACCAACTTATTAGTGCGTTTATCACGTACGAATACGCAGGCAGTGATGTTTTTGGATGGTCATGGGGAACGTCATTTGCAAGGGATTAAAAATCACGATATTGGCGAATTTGGTAAACAATTAGAAGCGAAAGGCTTTAAATTTGCCAACCCTGATTTAACCATTGCGCAAGCTGTGCCAGCCAATGGTGCAATGCTGGTGATTGCTAGCCCGCAAGTAGATGTGAGCGAAATTGAAGCAAAAAAAATCAAAGCGTATTTAGAATCTGGCGGCAATTTATTGTGGCTGTTTGATGATAATAATTTGCGTGGTATGAAAGAAGTTGCTGATTATTTAGGCATTACGGTGTCACCTGGAATTGCTGTAGATATGTCTGCTGCGCAATACGGTGCTGATGCCAAAGTGGCATTTAACAGCACTTATGGTGACCATGCGATTACCCGTAATTTTCAGTTGCGCACACTTTTTCCAGAGGCGCATGAGGTAGATGCGCATGCTTCAGATGAGTTTGGCTGGAAAGTGGGTCGCTTGGTTGAAGTTGCGCCAAACGGTTGGCTAGAATCAGATAAATCACCTGTAGGGGTCAGTAATCAAAAAGTGTCTTTTGATGCGCAAGTGGATAAGCGCGGCCCTATCAATATTGGTGTGGCATTAGAGCGTGAATACGGTAAAAAAGGCCAACGTGTGGTGGTGATGGGCAATGCAAACTTTTTATCCAATACGTTTATTACTAACGGTGGTAATTTAGATTTTGGCGTGAATATTGTGAATTGGCTGGCAGGAGACGACAAGTTAATCACCATACAGCCAATGCCACTTAAAGATATTAATGTGACGATTCCAAGTGATGATACAGGGCGTGCTGTCGCTTGGACAGTATTCCATGGGTTTCAATTTTTTATACCATTGGGATTTTTTGTAGCAGGCTTTTGGCTGTGGTGGAAGCGCAGAAAAGCTTAAAATATACAAATACAGGTTAATCAATCAATGAAAAACAGATGGATATTAAATGTGGTGATGTTGTTGGTCATCGGCGGTCTGGTTGCGTTTTTATATTTGCGCCCACAAGCAACTGTTAACGCACCTGTTGAGTACGCTGTTTCTGAACTTAAATTAGTCGATTTTACTGCGATTAAAGTAGAGTTTCCTGCATTAAAAGCCGTCAGTTTTGAAAAAAAAGACGGCTTTTGGCTGATGACAGCGCCTTATAAAGCGCGTGCCGATCAAATGTCAGTACAACGTATTTTGTCTATTATTGCAGCGACCAGTGAAGATAAGTTTTCTGCGAAAGATTTAGAAAAGTATGGCTTAAATAATCCGCCACTTAAATTGCAGCTCACTGGCACTAAGGGCACCGAAGAGTTTGTATTCGGCACTTATAATCCAGTGACCGAACAACAATATTTAGCTTATAAAGATGCAGTTTACTTAATTCATGGCGGCTATTCAGAAGCTGCCAGCGTACAAAGCGTTGAGCTAATCGATAAGTTACCGCTTTCACCTGCCGAAGCCAAACAAATTGCTGGCTTTGATTTTTCACACTTAGAGCAGTGGGAAGAAACGCGATTAAATGTGGACATAACTGATGGCAATTGGAAAGTGAATATTGCGCAAGCAAAACCAACTCAAAATGAAATGAATGAATGGCTAGATTTTAGCTGGAAGCAAAGCCCAGCTAAATCGGTAGAGCTTTACACGCCAGACCGCAAGACCACTTATCCATCATTTGAAGTGAAGCTAAAAGATGGCAAAAAAATTCATTTCGATAAAATTCAAGAGTCGCCAGAATTGTTGCTAGGTCGTCCTGACGAAGGTATTTTGTATCACTTTACCAATGATGTCGGATTTACCATGTTGAATCCACCCATCAATCTAAAATAGCGATTAGCGCACATGCCTGAATTACCCGAGGTAGAAATCACACGCCGCGGGCTGCTGCCATTAATTAATCAAGGTGTCACCGCAGTGGTGATTCGCAATGCCAGCATGCGCTGGCCAATTCCAGCACATTTGCCGCAAACCCTGCACGGCAAAAAACTACTCAACTTAACGCGCCGAGCCAAGTATATTTTGGCTGATTTCGGCGAAATGTCAGAAGATAAGATTGTCACATTCGGAACTTTGCTGCTGCATTTAGGCATGTCTGGCCGTATTTGCTTGCTAGAGCGCAATTATCCGCCTGAAAAGCATGATCACTTTGATATTGTATTCGATGATGGCAAAGTTCTAAGGCTGCGCGACCCCCGCCGTTTTGGCGCAGTATTGTGGGCAGGAAATAATCCAAACGAGCATGTGCTCATTAGCGTACTTGGCCCAGAGCCGCTTGAAGACGGCTTTAGTGCGCAGTATTTATACGATGCAATCCGTACCCGAACGGCAGCGATTAAAGTTGCCATAATGGATAGTCACTTAGTGGTGGGAGTGGGTAATATTTACGCTTCGGAATCTTTATTCCGCGCGCGCATACATCCGGAGACACCAGCAAAAAACTTAACCCTCAAAACGTGTGAAAAATTAGTCGCTGAAATAAAATCTACACTCAATGCCGCCTTGAATGCTGGCGGCAGTAGCTTACGCGATTTTTTTGGCGCAGATGGTAATCCTGGTTATTTTCAGCAGGAATATTTTGTGTATGGGCGAACGGATGAGCCATGCAAAGTATGCAAAAGTGCAATCAAAAACATTCGCTTGGGGCAACGCTCTACTTTTTATTGCGCAAACTGTCAGCCACGGCAATAATTACCCTAATATGAGCATTGATAATGTGGCGTAGTGAGAAATATGAACCTGCTTAAAATATCTGAACCGTATTTATTGGTTTTGTTTTCAGTGCCTTATATGCGTAATGCGCAAAATAAATTATGTATTTCACTGGCATGGGCTAAAGATTTAATCGAGCACACACAATATATTGAAAACTTAACGCTGATTTCTTATTTTTCGGATGAAGCACCGTACGCAGATGCGGTAGAAATTGAAAATAATCCAGCTTTAAAAAATGTGCGTTTTGTGATGATTACAAAACCAAAAAACACGTTACATGGCTTGTTTCTATTACCTAAAACGACCAGTATCATTTGGCAAGAAGTAAAAAAATCTGAGATTGTACACAGTGGTGTAGCAAGTTGGCCGATTCCAGAGGCTTGGTTTATTTGCCCTATGCTTGTTTTTAAAAAGCGCTTTCATTTTATCAATGTAGAGTCTGCCTTTTGGCGTATTCCTAAGGGGCAAAAAGGCAGTATTAAGCAAAAAATTCGCGCAACTATTTGCGAAAATTTGAATAAATGGTGCGTACAAAGTGCAGACTTAAGTACATTTACGCAAGAAGCCTATAAAAAAACCTTATTAGGTAATCAACAGCACAAAGGCTTTGTTATCCCTGCAACTTGGATAGATGCCGATAATATTGCGAAGCCTGAATTGTTGGATAGCTTGATTCAATTTAAATCTGCTCAAATTAATGCGCCCATCAAGCTAATATTCGCAGGCCGATTAGTATTTGAAAAAGGCATATTGTTGCTCATTCAGGCAGTGAGCGATCTGCTTGATAAAGGCTATCTTTTATCGCTGGATATAGTTGGAGATGGGAGTTTGCTACATGAATGTGAGCAGCTAATTTTAGCCAATAAAAAGCAAGCAAATATTAAATTATGCGGCACTATAAAATATGGCGCTGATTTTTTTAACTTGCTGCATCATTATGATTTGATGGTTATCCCCAGCTTGTCGGATGAACAACCTAGAAATGTATTTGACGCGTTTTCTCAGGCCTTACCTGTTTTGTGTGCGGATACGGCGGGCTTGATGCAGTGTGTGGAAAATCAAAAAAGTGGCTACTTTTTTAAAACTGGCGATATGAGTAGCTTAAAAAATCAACTGATTGCAGTGATTCAAAACAGACAGGCTTTGGTGAGTTTAAGCAGCGCCTGCATAGACGCGGTTAGCAATATGACGCACAAAAAAATGCATGAAAAGCGCCTTGAAATTATGCATCCCGCATTGGTTAAGTATGCTACTAATAGATAATAAGCAAAGCATTAGTTTTCGTGTATATAAACCACGCCTATTCTTTGTGGCAATAATGAGCCAATGATCATCCCTGCAGTGCTCACCGCTAAGCCAATTAACTGTGGTGGAATTAAGCTTGCTTCACCTAGCGACAGCTCAATGATTAGCCAGCTACCAATACCGCCAATAATAGCAAACATGGCACCTTGACTGGTTGAGTGTTTCCAAAAAGCACCAAACACTAGCGGTATAAACGCACCTGCTAACGTGATTTTGTAGGCAGATTCGACCATGCCAAAAATAGTTAAATCAGAATTTAACGCATAAAGCAGCACACATAGCGCAAACCCAATTAAGCAAATCCGCATTACCCGCAAAAATGCAGCGTCACTCATATTGGGCACATAAGCTTTAACAATATTCTCTGCAAAGCTGACAGATGGCGCGAGTAGGGTGGCTGATGAGCAGCTCATGATGGCTGACAACACAGCGCCAAAGAAAATGGCCTGTGCCAACAATGGCGTATGCGTTAAAACCAAGGTTGGCAGCACACGCTGAGAATCTTCTTGTACCAGTTTACCAAACACGACAGGGTCGATTAACGTGGCAGAATAAGCAATAAACATAGGCACAAAAGTGAAACAGAAATAGACGCTTGCGCCTAAAACAGAGCCCCACAGCGCGATTTTTGCACTTTTGGCGGAAGTGATGCGCTGAAAAACATCTTGTTGCGGAATGCTACCTAACATCATGGTCACCCAGCCACCCAGAAATGTAATCCACACCCAGATATCGCTGCCTTTGGGGAAGAAATCTAGTTTGCCAGCGGCTCTTGCATGTTCAATCACAGGTGCGACGCCACCTGTCATGCCAGATACAATGCTGCCTATGTAAAGTAAGCCGCCAATCACCACGATCATCTGCACAAAATCCAGCACGGCTACTGATAACATGCCGCCTAATGTTGTGTAAGTTAATACGATTGCAGTGCCAATAATCATGCCCATTTCTTCACTGATAGCACCATGCGTAATCATGTTAAAAATTAAGCCTAGCGCTTTGATTTGTGCAGCAACCCAACCTAAATACGATACAACAATAGCGATAGTGGTTAGCACTTCTACCGTGCGGTTGTAACGCATGCGGTAAAAATCACCCAGCGTAATAATGTTAAGTTTGTAGAGTTGGGTAGAAAAGAAAAAGCCAGCAATAATTAAGCACATGCTAGAGCCAAATGGATCTGCCACCACGCCATTTAAGCCTTCCTGCACAAAGGTGGCAGAGACACCAAATACTGCCTCTGCACCGAACCATGTGGCAAAAACGGTTGCCATCACCACAGGCAAAGGTAAGTGGCGGCCTGCTACTGCGTAGTCTTTTGTGTTATGGACGCGGGTTGCCGCAACTAAGCCTATGCCAATAGAAACAAGTAGATATGCAACAACAAACCAAATCAGCACGACTCTTTTCCTTACTTTACTTTTTATTTGTTAGCTTATTCAACCCGATTCCAAACTTGTGAGCGGCCAAGCAGCGATATGCCAATATAACCGCGCACTTCCAGAGTATTGCCAGTTTCATCCAACTTCATTTTGCAACGATATATTTTGCCATTGTTTGGGTCTAGTATTTCACCGCCATCATATTGATTGCCATTTTTCTTAAGCCCTTTGGCAATCGTCATGCCAATAATTTTTTTGTCTTTTCGCTCATCTGTACATTTATCACAAGTTGCTTCGCCAGTATCTGTTGCCAATAAGCCTTTTTCAACAACGGCACTCAATTCACCGTTGTTTTCATTAATGCGGATAAGTGAGCGTGGTTTGCCTGTTTTGTCATCAATGGTTTTCCATAAGCCGACAGGGCTTAAGTCTTGGGCAATGACGATATTTGAGAAGGCTAAAAACAAACAAAGGCTTAAACAGGAAAATATTTTTATCATCACTTTAACTCCTAATATTTAAATAAATTTAAAACCAAAAGCAATAAAGGTAGCGATTTGCAATACAAGTAAAACGCCAATAATTAAGGTTAATCTTTTTTGCCAGCGCGCTTGCTTCTGCTGCGCTTTAATCAGTGCGTTCATGGTTTCCCGCATAGGCATATCTTGCTCTGCATGGGTTTGCTGATTCAAAAACTGGTGCACCAAACGCGGCATTTGTGGCGTATTTTTTAAGATAAATGGCAGCTCTTTTTTGAATGTATTGACCATGCTGCGCCAACCCACTTGCTCACTCATCCAGCGTTTTAAAAACGGCTTGGCGGTTTGCCATAAATCAATATTAGGATCTAAATCGCGGCCTAGGCCTTCAATATTGAGCAGCGTTTTTTGCAACATAACAAGCTGCGGCTGAATGACTACGCCAAAGCGGCGTGACATTTGAAACAAGCTTAATAAGGTGCGGCCAAAAGAAATGTCTTTCAACGGTTTATCAAAAATAGGTTCACAAATAGCACGGATTGCGGTTTCTAATTCGTCTGTATTGGTGTCTTTTGGCACCCAACCCGATTCGATATGGGCGATTGCCACATCGCGATAGTCACGATTAAAGAAAGCCAGAAAATTGCGTGCGAGATAATATTTATCGGTATCACTTAAGCTACCCATAATGCCAAAATCCAGTGCGATGTATTTACCTTTGTCTGGTCCTTCATCAGCAACCTGAATATTACCAGGGTGCATATCGGCGTGAAAGAAACCATCGCGGAACACTTGCGTAAAAAAGATTTCAACGCCATCGTGCGCAAGCTTGGTGATATCTATGCCTTTTGCGCGCAACACATCAATTTGGCTAATCGGTGTGCCGACCATGCGCTGCATGGTCATCACTTCTTTACGGCAGTAATCCCAATACACGTCAGGAATCAGTAGTTTGGCTCTTATTTCGTCATTTTGAGCGAAGTTACGTGCTAATTGACTGCAATTAGCTGCTTCTAAGGTCAAATCCAATTCATGTTTGGTGTGGCGCGCGAACTCATCGACGACTTCTAAAGGTTTTAAGCGCTTACCTTCGCTGGAAACGGTTTGCAACAGCCAAGCCAATGATTTTAATAACTGTAAATCTTGATTTATGACTTTAGAAATGCCAGGTCGCAATACTTTTACTGCCACAGGCTGGCCATCTGGCAATAGGGCAAAGTGTACTTGTGCCACCGAAGCACTGGCAACCGCAACCGTATCAAAATGGCTATAAACTTGGTCTAGCGGTAATTCAAATGCGGTCTCAATACTTTTTTGTACCTCCGAAAAAGGAAAAGGCGGCACTTGATCTTGTAGTTTTGCCAACTCATTTGCCACATCTGTTGCCAGTAAATCTCGGCGTGTTGATAACATTTGTCCAAATTTAACAAATAATGGACCTAATTTTTCTAGCGCTAAACGTAAGCGCACGCCTCTTGGCAGCGCGATATTGCGCCAAAAAAATAATACCTTGATGAGTTTGTGCAAAGGCTTAAAGCTGATGTGCTCACCGATGAATTCATCTAATCCAAATTTTAATAGGATGAAAATAATGATGAGTAGGCGAAAGTAGTGCATTAATCAGAAGGGCTTTCTGCAGAATCGTCGGCTGATTTGCTTAGTTTTTTCAGTTTTTTTTCAAAGCGCGCAATATCACTTTTAAGGCTATCTACCTCTTGCACAAATTTCTCAACTTGCCATTTTTTGGCGATGGTAGGTTTTTCTTCTTGCCAATATTCGCTTAACATTTCAGCCAAATTAATCGTTTGATTTTTGGTTTCTTGTGCTATTTTTTGGCTGCCAGTGACCAGCTTATTTGCCGCAATATCGCCCATCAAATGGCTTAAATCTTCTTCAATATCCCAGCGCATTTGTTGCAAAACTTTGCTTAATTCAGTTGCTAAATGCGTGTCGCCATCAATTTTGATTTGCATCTTGGCCGATTCATCTTGCGCCATCAAGCGCATGGCTAAGCTTGGCGGTATTTGAATGACCGCATCGGCGCTGGCAGTTTCGCCTGCCATGCTTAAACTGCCATCTTCTAAAATAATCAAATGTGCTTTAACTAGCGAAAAATCAAACTGTAAAATTCTGCCCGAAAAAGGGGTTAAGTATGGCCGTGACCAGCTGTTTTGCTGAGTAATATGTTGCAAAAAACGGGTAATTAATGGTTTAAGCATGTCAAAAACACTACGTTTTGTAGCCCTTATGTAAGGCAACTACGCCAGCATTTAAGTTGTGGTAATCCACTTGGCTTAATCCCGCGTCCATCATCATTTGTTTAAGCGCTTCTTGGTCTGGATGCATGCGAATACTTTCGGCTAAGTACTGGTAACTTTCTGCATCTTTGGCGATTAATTTGCCCATAAAAGGCAGTAGCTTGAATGAATAGGCGTCATATAATTTTTCTAAAGGTTGCCACACTTTTGAGAATTCTAAAACCAACAGTCTGCCACCCACTTTAAGTACGCGCTGCATTTCTTTTAGTGCGACATCTTTGTGTGTCATATTTCGCAAACCAAATGCCACAATCACACAGTCAAAACTATTATCGGCAAACGGCAATTGCTCGGCATTACATTGCATGGCAGGCACACTCAAACCCGCATCAATCATGCGGTCGCGCCCAACGGCAAGCATGGATGCGTTAATATCGGTTAATATCACTTCGCCAGTTGCGCCAACTTTTTGAGCAAATAGTTTAGATAAATCGCCACTACCGCCTGCAATATCTAAAACCTTATCGCCCGCCTTAACGCTGCTCACATCCACAGCAAAGCGTTTCCAAACGCGGTGCAAGCCTGCTGACATCACATCATTCATAATGTCGTATTTGCTGGCGACAGAATGAAATACTTCGCCCACTTTTTGCTGTTTTATCGGTTCGCTAATGGTTTTAAAGCCAAAATGCGTGGTTTTTTCGGTCATATGAATTTCCTAAACAATCTGCTTACGCTTGTGCCCAGCCATTTCAAGCTTAGCAATATAATCTTGCCACATGGCTTCGTAATTTTTAGCCATTTCGTATAAATAATCCCATGAATACAAGCCAGTATCATGACCATCTGTGAACACTAGCTTGACTGCGTAATTGCCTACTGGTTCGATAGCGCTGATATTCACATCCTCTTTGCCGATTTGCAGTGTTTCTTGCCCCGCGCCATGCCCGCGTACCTCAGCGGACGGTGAATAAACGCGCAAAAACTCAGTCGACAGCTGACATTCGGTATTATTATCAAATTTAATTTCTAACAACCGCGAAACTTGGTGCAAACGAATATCGATTGGGTGCGGGGAGTATTGGCTATGTGATTGTTGATTAGTATTAGTCATTGCTAAAAATGAGATTAATTCAGGCATTAATAATAACAGAACATATATTATGACTAGCAAATTAGCGCTTTTAACCACAAATTTTTACTTAAATTAACCGTTTATTGCTAAAAATTAGCCTTTCATCAGAAACTAAATGAATTAAACCCGATAATAACGTTGATTAATTTAAATAATATCAATGTTGTGATAAAGTTGTTTTAAGTATAAAGAAGCTTATTTCTAGGCATTTTAGCAATGAAATTCTGTAAGTGCTTGTATTAAGCACAAGGCGTGGGGACGACAATGGCAGAAAATAAACTGGCGCATCAATTTGCAGCGTATTCCGAATGGCGGAAAGCGCTGGTTGATAGCATTTGTGATTATCGTAGCTGGCTTAATGAGCAAGAGCTTAATGATGCGCAAATCGATCAGCGCATTACTAATCTATTAGAGCGCTTGCGCGAAGATAAATTAAACGTTGCCTTTGTGGCAGAATTCTCACGTGGTAAATCTGAGTTAATTAACGCGATTTTCTTTGCAGATTATGGTCAACGTTTACTGCCATCCAGCGCAGGCCGCACCACCATGTGTCCGACCGAATTATTGTACGACGCCTCAAAACCAACCTCAATTTCTATGTTGCCGATTGAAACCCGCTCATCAGACGCAACCACCACAGAATACAAACGCTATCCAGACGAATGGAAAGTAGTCGAGTTTAATGTCGATAATAATGACAGCATGGTCGCCGCGTTTAAAGAAGTGAGCAGCACCAAACGCGTGACTGCGGAAGAAGCCGAAAAATTCGGTTTGTATGATCCCAATAGCAGTGATGATGCCATGAGCTTGAATAAAGACGGCAGCATTGATATTCCATGCTGGCGTTATGCAATGATTAATTTTCCACATCCATTACTTGAGCAAGGCTTGGTTATTTTAGATACGCCAGGCTTAAACGCAATCGGTACCGAGCCTGAGTTAACGCTTAATATGTTGCCAAATGCGCATGCGGTATTGTTTATCTTGGCCGCAGATACAGGCGTTACTAAATCTGAAATAGATGTGTGGCGCCAATATATTAGTGGCACACGTTGGAAACAAAAAGGTCGCCTAGCCGTATTGAATAAAATCGACGGCTTGTGGGACGAGTTAAAGAACGAAAAAGAAATTGAAAAAGAGATTAACAAGCAAATTAAAACCAGCGCTGAATTACTGGGTTTAGAGAATAATCAAATTTTCCCAACATCAGCACAAAAAGGGCTGTTGGCCAAAATTAACGGCGATGAAGCCTTGTTGGTGCAAAGCCGTTTGCCAGAGCTTGAAAAAGCGTTATCAGATGAGTTGATTCCATCTAAAAAAGAAATTGTTCGCGACAACACCAAAAACGAAATTGAAGATTTAATCGCTAACTCTAATATGATTTTGGAATCTCGCGTATCTGGTGTGGTAGAACAGCTTGAAGAGTTACGCGGCTTACGTGGCAAAAACGAAGACGTTGTTGAGCACATGATGAACAAAGTTAAAGTGGATAAAGAGAACTTTGAAAAAGGTCTACAACGTTTTCAAGCTTTGCGCAGTGTATTTTCACAACAAACCAATAAACTATTCACGTTATTAGGTATGGAGGCGCTTAAGTTACAAGTACACACCACGCGCGAAACTATGGTGAAAGCGAGTTTCACTAAAACGATTCGCGAAGCAATGGACAACTTTTTCTTGGATCTGAAAGGTCGTCTAGTTTCATCAGATGTACAAATTGATGAAATTAAGAAAATGATGGATGTGATGTACGATAAGTTTTCAAAAGAGCATGGCTTGCGTAAATCTGAACCGCCTGCTTTTTCTACTTTGCGTTATCAAAAAGAGCTAGCCAAACTAGAGCGTGCTTATAAAGAGCAGTTTAATACCGCTTTTAATATGATTGCCAATGAGAAAATGACGTTAACGACTAAGTTCTTTGAAACCTTGGCCAGTCGAGTGATTCATGTGTACGAAGTGGCGAACCGTGATGTAGAAAACTGGTTAAAAGCCGTGATTGCGCCAATGGAATCGCAAGTGCGTGAGCATCAATTGCAATTACGCCGTCGTTTAGAAAGTATTAAACGTATTTACAAAGCAACCGATACTCTAGAAGATCGTATTTTAGAGTTAGAGAATATTGAGAAAAGTATTCGTGCGCAAATGACGGATTTAAAAGTATTGCGTCAGCATATGGGTAATGCGTTAGCATTTGAAAACGATGCTGAGGCGAAAGTCGCTTGATTTATATTTAAGTATTTATCCGCAGTAGAAGTTAACCAAAAAAATTGACCGAAAAAAAGGGTTAAGTCAAATAAAAAAGCCGACATCAAGTCGGCTTTTTTGTTATCGATTAACGTTAACTTTGTTTTATGTTGCTAACATCGCACCTTTAATTTTCTGCATCGCTTTTTGCTCAATTTGGCGAATACGTTCTGCCGAAACACCAAACTCAGCAGCCAAATCATGCAAAGTAAGCGTCGCGCTTTCAGTTAACCAGCGCGCTTCTAAAACGCGGCGGCTACGGTCATCCAAGCTCATTAACGCTTTGCTTAAGCTGGCTGATTGCATTTTTTCTGCTTGTTGGTTGGCTAAAAACTCAGATGGTTCTGGGCTTTCATCTTCCAAATAAGCAATCGGACTAAAGCTTTCATCCCCGTCATCATCAATTTGCGCATCGAGTGAAATCTCTTGGCCATTTAAGCGATATTCCATTTCCATCACTTCTTCTGGCTTTACATTCAGCTCAAGCGCAATGCGATTCACTTCATCAGTATGCAGGCTATCAAAGCCTTTTTTCATGCTGCGTAAATTAAAAAACAGTTTACGTTGCGCTTTAGTGGTCGCAGTTTTCACCAAGCGCCAGTTGCGCACAATATATTCATTCATTTCGGCTTTAATCCAATGCATCGCAAAGGAAACTAGGCGCACACCGCGATCTGGGTCAAATCGCTTTACGGCTTTCATCAAACCAATGTTGCCTTCTTGAATAAGATCGGATTGTGGCAAGCCATAACCCAAATAGCCACGCGCAATACTCGCAACCAAGCGCAGATGCGAAACAATTAATGTTTGCGCCGCATCTAAATCGTTATTGTTCTTGAGTCTTGTAGCCAAGTCATATTCTTCTTCTGCGCTTAATAGCGGGAAGGCTTTGATTGCACGCATATACTGGTCAAAGCTATCAAGAGATGAAATTGACGGTATCGTTAAAGCGTTAATGATGAAACTCCTTTAATTTAATTAACAAATAATTTTAGCACTCTGGTTATGAGAGTGCTAGTGAATAATAGTTTCAAATTGTTACGATTGGTTACGATTAAGTGCTAAAAAGTGAGAGTTAGATAAGGGCGTTTTTGATATTGTTGAGTGCATTCACTATGTTTTGTCTACTTGTGGCGATGTTCATGCGCATAAAACCGCTGCCTGCAGCGCCAAATTGAATGCCAGGACTTAAGCCAACACCAGCTTTATGTACAAAAAAATGCTTCAACTCGTCATCATTCATTCGCAATAAACGGCAGTCTAGCCATAACAAATAAGTGCCCTCGGCTGATACTAATTTAATTTTCGGCAGATGATTGATAAGATAATCTGCAACGTAAAGGCGCGTATCTTGTAAATAATCCTGCATAGCGTTTAGCCATTCTTCGCTGCTACTATAAGCTGCTTCAAGTGCGGCAATGCTAAATGGATTACTTGCGCTGACATGTGAATCTTTAAAAATATTAATCAATTCAATACGTTGTAACGCATTTGGCACAATTAAAACCGATAAATTTAGGCCAGCAATATTGAATGATTTACTGGGCGCCATTGCAGTAATGACTTTGTCCGTATTTTCAGCAATTGAAGCGAGCACATGGTGTTTGATGTTTGGGCAAACAATATCGGCATGTACTTCGTCTGCAAATATCGTTAATTGATATTTCCTTGCAATTTGCAATAATAATCTAAGCTCATCTTTACGCCACACTCTACCCACAGGATTGTGTGGCGAGCAGAGCAGTAACATGCTGGATTTTGATGCGCATGCTTCAAAAGCATCAAAATCGATTGTGTAACTATTTTTCTCGAATTTTAACGGGTTAAGTATCAGATTTCTGCCAGTATCAGTGACAGCCGAAAAGAAAGGAAAATAAACGGGCGGTTGCACGATGACGGATTCAGCGGGCTTTGTAAAAGCTTTAACGGCAGCATAAATAGATGGAACAACACCCGGACACATCACAATCCACTCAGCTTGTATTTGCCAACCATGGCGGCGCTTTGTCCAATCAATAAACGCATTAATCATGCTTTCAGGATATTGGGTATATCCGTAAATTGGATGATTAGCCCGCTCAGATAGCGCTTTTGTAATGGCAGGCGCAACGGCAAAATCCATATCCGCAACCCATAAAGGAATGACGTCTGAGCGCCCAAACGTATCTTGCCTTGCATCGAATTTAAGGCTAGACGTGCTTTCGCGCGGCACATGGCTATCAAAATGATAGTGTTGTTTCAAAAGGCATATTCCTTTTGCTTAATGAACAATCGGTTTACTTATTCTGCGGCTAGGTCTTTGTGTACTTGCCACAGTGAATCAATAAAATAATCATTTACATCTGAGAAATGTTGTACGACTTTAAAGCCATTGTGCGTCGCCAAATTGTTAATTTCAGCGACTGTAAATTTATAAGAAGACTCTAAGTGCACGGGTTCAAATGCGTCAAAATGAAAGCTTTTTTCTAATGAATCAATGACAATATCTTGTTTTTCCAGAGAAATTAAATGGCTTTCCATGGCTTCAATTGTGGGGTTGTAAAAACCATAATGCTCAAATTTTGCAGGGTCAAAATGAGCACCTAACTCTTGATTCATCCTGTTGAGAAGATTCATGTTAAATGCTTTGGTTAACCCATCACTATCGTTATAGGCTTTATTGAGTGTGTGTGCCTCTTTTTTTAAATCATAGCCTATTAACAGATGGTCTGATTGATTAAGACTTAACCAAAGTTTTTTAAGGAAATCACCACTTTGTTGTTGATTAAAATTGCCAATATTTGAACCCAAAAAAAGTACTAACTTTTTGTTGTTGGATATTTTTTTCAGATAATTAAGGCCAGTAAAATAGTCTGCAACAATACCGTGAATAGCTAAATTGGTATCAATAGAGAGATTCTCACCAAGCAATTGCATGGCTTTTTCAGAAATATCTATTGGATAAAAGTTGACCTTACAGCCACTATTTAAGAAACCATCAATCAGTAATTTACTTTTATGCCCATCGCCAGCGCCCAGTTCAATGATGTCAATTTCTGATGACTGAATCATTTTTGGGATATGCAATGCCGCTTTTTCAATAATAGAAAACTCTTTTTTAGTCAGATAGTAATCAGGGTGCTGCGATATTTTTTGAAACAACTCACTGCCAATATCATCATAAAAATATTGGGCGGGAATCGATTTTTTCTGCGCACTCAAGCCAGTTAAAACGTCAATCGCAAAAGCCTCGCTGTATTCGTTTAAGTTGTTTTTTATAAATAAATTGGTTAATTTCAAATGATATCTTTCGCTAATCGTATGCCTGAAAACATCCAGCGCTGCTGGGCTTGATAGAAGTTTCTATAACTATGTCGGTAGTGATTGTCAGGAGTGACTATGCAGCCACCGCGTAAAACGAACTGGTTACACATAAATTTTCCATTGTATTCATTTAGTGCACCATCAAATGCTTTGTATTTTGGATAAGGCGAGTATTGGCTTCTAGTCCAGCACCACACTTGTGGTGATAATGCATTTGCAGCATTTGGATGGTAGATTTTAGGCGATGAAATGGGGTTAAGTTTTGGGTCGCTACGTATATTTTGCGTGCTTGATAAATAAATTTCCAATTCCGACTCAGTTGGTAATCTTAAATTTTTCCAATTGGCAAAAGCATCCGCTTCAAAATAACTAATATGCACTAATGGATTGTTCAAGTCTAAGGGCAGCAAGCCATGCAGCGTATATTCATACCATTTCCCATCCACAAATGACCAATATAACGGGCATTTAATCTGATGTTGATTCACCCAATTCCAGCCATCACTTAGCCAGTATTGCGCTTTGTAATAGGCATTATCTTGCAAAAATGCTAAAAACTCACCATTGGTAACGATGGATTCACAAACTGAAAATGCATATTGATAGTTTTTGTGTCGTGGCTGCTCGTTGTCATATGAAAAGTTTTTTCCGTCATGGCCAATTTCATACAGCCCTTCGCCAAATGTTTTCCAGCTTGATTGTGGTGGATGTGCATGATTTAATTCAGCAGTCGAATAGCAGGTTGCAACCTCATTGCAGCTGAGAATATATTTAATATCCATGAATAACAGCTCTTGGTGTTGCTGTTCGTGATGAATGCCTGTTTCTAACAAAAATACCGCTTCATCGCACAATGCATGATCAGAAATTAGCTTGATTATTTGGGTATCAATATTGGCACGATATTCATAAATTTCATTGACTGTGGGCCTGGATAAGTTGCCACGATTTGGCTGAGCGGTGTGAATGCCAACGGATTTATAATAAGAATTAAACAGTTTGCTATATTGAAGGTTAAAGCGCACATAGTTTTTTTGAAATTTACATAAAATAAACTCCTCAAAAAACCATGTGGTATGCGCCAAATGCCACTTTGGCGGGCTCACTTCCGCAACAGGTTGCACCACAAAATCCTCATTTTGCAATGGCTTGCAAATATCGATGGTGGTTTGGCGAGTAGCTAAATACTGCGCTAAAAGCTGCTGAATGTTGTTGTTGAGTATTGTCATGTTCGCTAATGCGCTAATCAATCAGTGATTGCAGTCATACGATAATAACAGCTCATTATTGACTTACTACCACGCCTTTCCAAAATGCAACATGATTTTT